>JANYDH010000103.1 GCA_025359865.1 Actinomycetes bacterium
GCTAGGGCCCGGCAGGGCCAGTTCCGTGCATCAGGGCTGACCTTTGGCGTTGGGTTGTTGCCAACAGGATGTCGCAAAATGCTGTTTGGTGGTGTGGCCGGTGAGGTTGGCCGTCTGGTCGTGTTGTCGGCAACGGTGTCATGGTTGTTGCTGAACTCGTGGTTGTGCCGCACAAGTCGGCTCAACATCGGCAACTGACAGCCCACCCGCCGGGCCTACCCGTTGTTGCGGTGCCGAGTCGCGTCGAGCTATCGGCGCTGGTGACATGAAACTCGACGCGATGCTGCCCGCACAGCCGTCGTGGTCGCTGATCCAGACTTCCACCACGCCCGCCTGTCAAGCAAAACGTTCACGCTGCAGAGCGACCGCACGGCCGGCATCGGGATCGGGATCGGGTACGCCAACCCCACCTACATTTTGCGACAACCTGCCAATGACAGCCAAACGCCACGAGACTCGTCGTGTAACCCATTCGATCGACGCGAGGACGACCGACGTGGAAGACTACGTCGATGGCTAGTCACGTGCCGACGGACTCGCACCGATCGATGCCCGACTATCGCCTGTCAGACCGCTACCTCAGCGACACTGGGAGGGTGTTCCTCAGCGGGTCTCAGGCCTTGGCTCGGCTCCCGTTCGAGCAACTCCGCGTTGACCGTCTGGCCGGTTGGAACACCGCCGCCTACGTCACCGGCTACCCCGGAAGTCCGCTGGCGAACTACGACCGCGACATTCGGGCGGTTGCCGAACTCGCTGAGGCAACTGGCCATCGACTCGTGTTCCAACCTGGACTCAACGAAGAGCTCGCTGCCACCGCGGTGATGGGATCGCAACTGAGCGTTACGCTCGACTCACGCCGCTACGAGGGCGTGATCGGGTTGTGGTACGGCAAAGGTCCTGGGCTCGACCGGGCGAGCGATGCGATCCGGCATGCAGTGTTCGCCGGCACCAGCGCGCGAGGTGGCGCCGTCGCGCTCGTCGGCGACGACCCGAGCGCAAAGAGTTCGACGATTCCGTCGTCCAGCGATGCCACGCTCATCGATCTGCGAATCCCCATGCTCTACCCCGGCGATGTGCAGGAGGCGCTCGATCTCGGGCGCCATGCCATTGCCCTTTCGCGTGCCTGCGGGTTGTGGACATCGATCAAGGTAGTGGAAGCAGTAGCCGATGGAACCGGCACGGTCGAGTTGAGCCTCGACCGCGTCCGACCGGTGATCCCCACCATGCAAGTCGACGGTGCCACGTTCGTTCCGGTGCCCTCGGCACGGCTGCTCGCGCCGCACACAGTGACCATCGAGCACGAGTTCCACCATGTGCGACTCGAGCTCGCCAGACGGTACGGCACCGACAACCACCTCAACACCATCGCGATACGGGGGCCGAGTGACTGGATCGGCATTGTCGCCGCGGGACACACGTATCGCGAGGTGCTCGAGGCGCTTCGGCTCCTGGGATTAGACACCGATGACGACCTCCGCGCCGCCGGTATCCGACTGCTGAAGCTGAACCTCCCCTTCCCTTTCGACCCCGGGCTGGTTCGAGAGTTCGCAGCAGGTCTCAGCGAGATCGTGGTGGTAGAAGAAAAGAACCCGAGGTTGGAGTTGCTCGTCAAAGATGCGCTCTACTCGCAGAACGAGCGGCCGATCGTGTGCGGCAAGTTCGCCCCTGACGCAAGTGAGTTGGTGCCGCACACCGGCACGCTGACGGCAGACCTGATCGCACCGCGACTGCGGTCACGAGTGGTGCAGCGGGTGGCGACCGAACGGCTGACTCCGGTTGCTGCCGACAGCGCAGCTTCCATTCGTCAACTCATTCCGCTTTCGGTCAACCGTACGCCCTACTTCTGTTCGGGCTGCCCGCACAACACCTCAACGAAGGTACCCGACGGCGTACTCGTCGGTGGCGGCATCGGTTGCCATTCAATGGTGATGTTCATGGAGCCCGAGCAGGTCGGCGACATTGTGGGACTCACCGCAATGGGCAACGAGGGTGCCCAGTGGTTGGGTATTGCGCCGTTCGTCGACGACCACCATCTCATCCAGAACATCGGTGACGGCACGTTGTTCCACTCAGGCGTGTTGGCGGTTCGTGCCGCTATCGCGAACGGTGTGAACATCACCTACAAGGTGCTGTACAACGGAGCCGTCGCGATGACCGGCGGCCAGGATCCGTTCGGGCAACTCGACGTGTTGTCGCTCGTGAAGGTGTTCCTGGCCGAAGGTGTCAGCCGGATCATCATCACCACCGACGACGTCAACCGCTACCGTTCGGTCGCTCTGCCCGTTGGCGTACCGGTCTGGGACCGCGCTCGCCTCGTCGAAGCTCAACAGCAACTCGCCCTCACCATCGGCACCACGGTCTTGATCCACGATCAGCGCTGCGCCGCCGAACTGCGCCGCGACCGCAAACGTGGCAAGGCAGTGGTTCCCAGCTTTCGCGTTGTGATCGACGAGCGGGTCTGCGAAGGCTGCGGCGACTGCGCCACGGTGAGCAACTGTCTCAGCGTGCAACCACACGACACGCCATTCGGTCGCAAGACCAGGATCGACCAGGCGTCATGCAATCTCGATGCAAGCTGTCTACAAGGCGATTGCCCGTCATTTCTGACCGTCACGCCCCGACGCTCGACACGCCGATCGGCGGCGTCATCCGGACCCGTCGCATTGGTCGCACGCGACATCGAGCCCCCTGGCGTCGATCCGTACGTCGATCCGTTCATCGGACCGGTGCCGGACGACTTCACCATCCGACTCAGTGGCATCGGCGGCACCGGCGTGGTGACCATCAGCCAGATCATCGGCACTGCGGCGATGCTCGACGGCTACCGGGTTCGCGGACTCGACCAGACCGGCTTGTCACAAAAGGCCGGGCCGGTCGTGAGCGATGTACGGCTCTCGCGCAACGAGACTCGACCATCAAATCGGGCAACCGCCGGATCGGTCGACACGCTCATCGCGTTCGACATGCTGACGGCGGCCAGCGACGCCCACCTTGCGGGTATCTCCTCAGACCGCACCGCGGTGGTTGCCAGCAGCGCGGAGACGCCGACCGGGTCGATGGTGATTCACCCCGACACGGTCTTCCCCGGCCATCAGGCCCACCATCGGCTGGCGGCGAGCAGCAGATCGATGCGCACGGTCAACGCAGCGCAGGCCACAATCGCCGCGTTTGGTGATCCGGCCACTGCCAACATGTACTTGTTGGGTGTCGCTGTACAGCGCGGCTCGGTGCCCATCCACACCGACAGCATCGAACGCGCCATCGGGCTGAACGGTGTTGCCGTCGATATCAACGTCGCCGCGTTCCGTCTTGGGCGACACGCCGCGCTCGACCCTGCCAGCAGCGAAGACACCCGACCCGGTCCCCAGGTCGAGTTGCTCGATGAGCTCATCACCCGACTCGGTACGGACTTGACCGAGTACCAGAACGCCGCCTACGCGACGCGCTTCGTCGATGTGGTGCAGCGAACTCGAACCGCCAACTCCGCCCCCTTCACCCGTGCCGTGGCTGCGCACCTGCACAAGTTGATGGCGTACAAGGACGAGTACGAAGTGGCGCGATTGCTGCTATTGCCGTCTTCGCGAGCCGCAGCGGAATCGGTCGGCGGCCGAGACGCGCGAGTGCTGTGGAACCTGCACCCACCACTATTGCGGTCGCTCGGCCTCAACCACAAGATCCGGCTCGGACGATGGTCGACGCCGTTGTTGCACGGACTGCGCGCCGCACGAAAGGTGCGCGGCACACCGCTCGACGTGTTCGGCTACGCGTCGTTACGGCGGCTCGAACGCACGCTGATCGGCGACTACATCGCAGCAGTCGACACACTGCTCGATGGATGGGAACCGCAGCGCGAGAACGAGGCTGTGGCGATTGCATCGCTGCCCGATTCGGTGCGCGGTTACGAAGGCGTCAAGGCCGCCCGCGCCGAGGCGTATCGCACCGAGTTGGCTGCTCGACTCGCGACCTACCAGGGATGAGCAGCATGTTCGAATCACGGCTGGAGGTGCCATGCTCGTTCGCCGAATTGGGCGTCAGCGCTGCGCTCGTCGAAGCACTCGGCCAGGCCGGTATCACCGAACCATTTCCCGTGCAGCAGATGACCATTCCCGACGCGCTAGCGGGGCACGATGTGGCCGGCAAGGCCCCGACCGGTTCAGGCAAGACGCTCGCATTCGGGATACCGATCATCGAGCGGCTGCAGCGGTCGCTGCCACGTCGTCCACGGTCGTTGGTGCTCGCCCCCACGCGTGAACTCGCGAAGCAGATCTGCGACGCGTTGGTTCCTCTGGCGCGATCCCGGACGCTACGTGTCCACGCCTTCTATGGGGGGGCACCGTTCGAGCCCCAGATCAGGGCGCTAGATCGTGGTGTCGACATTGCGGTGGCCTGCCCCGGACGCCTCCTCGATCTGATCGGCCAAGAGCTGATTTCGTTGGCCGATGTGGAGATCGTCGTGGTCGACGAGGCCGACCGGATGGCCGACATGGGCTTCTTGCCCGACGTGCGCGCCCTACTCGACATGACCCGGCCCGACAAACAGACCTTGTTGTTCTCGGCAACGCTCGATGGCGACGTCGACGTACTGATGGCCGAGCACCAACGCAATCCCGTCCGTCACGACGTGGCGACTCCGGACGACGGCCCGATTCGCCACCTCTTTTGGACAGTAGACGAGGCGCACCGGATGGTGCTGCTCGTCGATCTGATCCGCCATGTTGGGCGGGCCCTGGTCTTCGCCCGCACCCGTTACGGGGCAGAACGCATCGGCGCCCGGTTGGAAGCAGCCGGGCTACTCACCGCAGCCCTCCACGGAGGCAACTCGCAACTGAAACGCGAGGCCGCCCTCGACGAGTTTCGGGCGGGACGTATCCAAACATTGGTGGCCACCGACGTCGCAGCCCGAGGCATTCACGTCGACGACGTGCCGTGCGTCGTGAATTACGAACTACCGACCGATGCAAAGGATTTTGTGCACCGTTCCGGCCGTACCGGACGCGCCGGAGCCGTTGGTACCGTCGTGTCGTTCGTTACTCGCGCGCAGCGAACGTTGGCCGAACGAATCATCAGCGAGGCTGGCATCGACGCCGAGATCGAGCAAGCCGACGTGTACCAGTTGGAGTCACCGGCCGAACGCCTGGCTGTCGACCGCGAGCTCATGGCCCTCACCGGTATCCGGCGCCCCGGCTCGGTGGGCGCAGTGTGTTACCAGGTCAAACGGTGATCGCGAACACCGTGGCAGGGGACCCCGGTAGATGATCAGGGAGTTGGACGACCACATCCTCGCCACGAACGGCATGCGGCACGACACGATCATTGCCGAGCATCCGCACCTCAGCGCCGTCGGATGCCGCACCCGATGAAATGCCGACTCCGATGAGCCGCACTTCACGTTCGACGCTGCCCTGGATGATCGCGAATGTTGTCGCCCCGGCGGTGGTGTAACGCACCTCCTGCGCGGTGGCGGTGGTGCCGCTGTGCTGCACGGCCGGACGGGTTCCGTAGATCGCCGCACCATTGACCCGTAACCACCACCCGAGCGCAGTGAGCCTTGCCGCCTGGGCAAACGGAATCTGTCCATCAGCCGTCGGGCCGACGTTGAGTAACAGGTTTCCGCCGCGGGCGACGATGTCGACGAGCATCCAGATCAGTTCGTCCGTCCCCGGCATGGTCGCTTCGGTCTCCATCCGGTTGTAGCCGAACGATCGTCCGATACCCCGGCAGACCTCCCACTTGCCCTTGCTCGCCTTGGTGGAATACTCCGGTGTCACGAAGTCGCTATGCAACGTGCCAGCCAACACCGCGCGCATGTCGAAACGGTCGTTCACGACACCGTCGGAGACCTTGGCGTAGTAACGCGCGAACGTGTCGTTGGGATTGAGCGGAGTCGGCCAGGCGATGTCGTTCCACAACACGCTGGGCTGATATCGGTCGATGAGTTCGTTAACGTGCGCCGTGACGTAGTCGCAGTACTCGACACTGACCGGAACGTTGCGCACCATGCTTGCGAAACCGTCGATCGGCGGTGGCGTGAACGTCCAGTCGAGGCCTCCCGAGTAGTACACGCCGAACCTCATCGCGTTGGCTCGTGTGGCTTGGGCCAACTCGCCGATGTGATCTCGCTCGGACATCCATGGGCCGCGCACGAGTGGCGACGTAGCCGGGTTCGGCGTGGCGCTGGGCCACATCAAGAACCCGTCGTGATGTTTGGTGACCGGCACGACGTACTTGGCGCCCGCTGCAGCAAACAGTCCGGCCCAGTGAGCCACCGACACGCCGGACGACCGACTGCGGAACTCGTCGACGAAGTCGGCATACGTACCGTCGCCATATGTGGCCTGGTGGTGTGCTGCGGTGGCGCTGCCCGGAAGCGACCACGAGTTGAGGTACCACTCGGTATAGGGGCTCCACTTGAACACCTCGGCCCAATCGCCCGCAGCGAACAGTTCCCCCATGTCCTTGTCGACCGGTGCGAAGCATGGCACCGCGTACGGCCCCCAATGGATGAAGATGCCGAACTTGGCGTCGTCGTACCATTTGCAGCGGGAAACTTGACCACTGGCGCCTCGCCGGGCAAGCTCGCAAGATGGCGGAACCGACCTTCATCGTCGAGAGCGAACAAATCGTCGATCCTCAACGGGGTCTCAGCATCGCCGAGGTTGCCGAACGAGTCGCTCGGGGCGAAACCAACGACGTGCCCGATGCCCCGTCGCGCACCGTATCGGAGATCATTCGCGCCAACCTGTTCACCAGGTTCAACGCGCTCATCGGTTCGCTGTTTGCGGTCGTGATGGCGTGCGGCGCGTACAAAGATGGCCTGTTCGGCGGCGTCATCGTGGCCAACACCCTGATCGGTATCGTGCAGGAACTGAGGGCGAAACACACGCTCGATCAGCTCACGGTGGTGAACGCGCCCAAGGTGAGCGCTGTCCGTGATGGTGAGATCGTGCACCTTGCGGTCAACGGGCTGGTGCTCGACGACGTGATGGATCTGTTGCCCGGCCAACAGATCGTGGCGGATTCGGTGGTGTTGTCCGCATCGAACCTGGAGGTCGACGAGTCGCTCCTCACCGGCGAGTCCGATCCGCTGGTGAAGCACCCTGGCGACGAACTACTGGCGGGCAGCTTCGTCGTTGCTGGCAACGCGCGCGCCCGTGTCGACAAGGTGGGAGCCGACGCGTACGCCGCGAAGCTCGCCGAGGAAGCCCGCAAGTTCACCCTGGTACACAGCGAGCTTCGTGCCTCGATCGACCGGATCGTCACGCTCGTCACCTGGGTGCTCGTTCCCACCGGCATTGCGCTGTTCATCAGCCAGTTGCGATCCGAGACGAGCATCCGCGACGGCCTCGTGTCGGCGGTCGGCGGTGTGGTCGCGATGGTGCCAGAAGGATTGATCCTGCTCACCAGCGTGGCCTTCACCGTCGGAGTGGTGCGTCTCGCCCGCCAGCGCACCCTGGTGCAAGAACTCCCAGCGATCGAGGTGCTCGCCAGAGTCGACGTGATCTGTCTCGACAAGACAGGCACCATCACCTCCGGAGCGATGGACGTCAGCGAAGTGCAGCCCATCGGGGCCGGATCGGACGCCGCTCTGATCGAACTGGCGCTGGCAGCGATTGCGTGGAGCGATCCGAATCCGAATGCCACTCAAGTTGCGCTCCAACGCCGATTTGCCACTTCGCCGGGTTGGATCACGTCGGGCGCGGTGCCGTTCTCCTCAGCTCGCAAGTGGAGTGCCACCTCGTTCGACGGCCAGAGCACCTGGTACTTCGGCGCACCCGAAATGATGCTCGACCACGAGGCCTTCGAGCCGGTTGCCGAAGCGGTCGGCCTTGCCGCCGACAATGGCATGCGCGTTCTGCTGCTCGCTGTCAGCGAGCAGCACGTACAAGGCGATAGAGCCGTCGACGAACAACTCCCGGGTGACATCGCCGCAGTTGCCTTGGTACTTCTGGAGGATCAGGTGCGTCCCGATGCTGCCGAGACGCTGACCTACTTTGCCGCGCAGGGCGTGACGCTGAAGGTGATCTCCGGCGACAACCCCCGTACGGTCGGTGCTGTGGGTCGGCGCGTCGGGCTGTTGGGGGCCGACAGCATCGTCGATGCGAGATCGCTCCCGGAGGGGCAGGAAGAACTCGCCGATGCACTCGAGCGCACCACGGTGTTCGGTCGCGTGACCCCCCACCAGAAGCGCGCAATGGTGCGCGCGCTCCAGTCCCGGGGCCATGTGGTGGCGATGACCGGCGACGGAGTCAACGACGTGCTTGCGCTCAAGGACAGCGACTGCGGTATCGCCATGGCCAGCGGTAGCGAAGCCACGAGAGCGGTAGCCCAAATCGTGCTGTTGGACAGTTCGTTCGCCTCGCTCCCATCGGTGTTATCGGAGGGACGTCGCGTGATCAACAACATCGAGCGCGTCGCCAGCTTGTTCTTGGTGAAGACCGTGTACGCGATGTTCTTCGCGCTCGCCACGGTGTTCAGCGGTTTCGTCTTTCCGTTCCTGCCGCGCCACCTCACGCTCGTCGGAACGTTCACCATCGGGGTCCCTGCGTTCTTCTTGGCGCTCGCCCCGAACGATGCACCTGTACGCGCTGGCTTTCTCGGTCGGGTGTTACGGATCGCCCTTCCGGGAGGGCTGCTGGCGTCTATCTCTACGTATGTGGCGTACACGATTGCCCGCCACACCGAGGGGCTGTCGCTCGAGCAGGAGCGCACCGTCGCCACCCTGGTTCTTGCCTCCTCGGCCGTACTGGTGCTGGCCAAGGTCGCTCGGCCATGGCGGGCTTGGAAGATCGCGCTCATCTCATCCATGGCCGCGTTCGTCGGATTGTGTGTCATCTTCCCGCCGCTTCGTAACTACTTTGCTCTCGTCGATCCTCCTGCAAGAACGATGGTGATGGTGGGTGTTGTCGTTCTGATCACCGGGCTGCTTCTCCCGCTCGTGTGGCGCCTCGGCGACGCGGTAGTGGCGCGTGGCGAACAGTGGCAAGAATCGCGTCAGAACCGCTGACACCTCTGCGGTGGCTGAGCATGGCAGGCTTGCCGTCGATAACAGAACGCGACGAAGCAACGTGACGGAGGAAACACAACGATGGCCGGCAACTGGCCGCTGATCGGGCGCGACGAGGAACTGGCCCAGATCTGCGAGGTACTCGATCGCCCTCTTGCGAGTGGCATCATGCTCGTCGGTACAGCCGGCGTCGGCAAGACCCGTCTGGCAACCGAGACCCTGCACCTCGCCGCAGAGCGTGGACTAGCGACGACCCGCGTTGTCGCAAGTCGTGCCGCGTCCGGCATTCCTTTCGGCGCGCTCGCGCCCCTGCTGCCGCCGGGAGCGATTGCGATCGAACAGGGTCTCACTGCGCTGCGCCAGGTGACGCTCGCGCTCTCGCAGCTTTCTGCAGGGCGCCGGTTGGTGCTGGTGGTCGATGATGCACACTCGCTCGACGATGCCTCCGCCGTACTGCTGGAGCAGCTGGCTTCCACCAAGACCGCGTTGCTGGTGGTCACGTTGCGCAGCGGCGAAACACCCCCCGAATCGATCACGTCACTGTGGAAGGACCACGGCCTCGAGCGCCTGACCATCCACCCGCTCAGTCGCACCCGTTCGGATCACTTCATCACCACCATGCTCGGCGACGATGTCGATCAGGGCACCCTTGCCGGCCTCTGGGAAAAGACCGAGGGCAACCCGATGTTCCTCCATGAGTTGGTGCTCGGCGCTGTGCACGATGGGACCCTCGTATGCACCGCCGGCCGGTGGCAGACCGCTGGCGAACTCACGCCATCTGATCGGCTATCCGAACTGGTGGGTATCCGCCTGACCGGTCTCGAGCCCGACGAGTTGTCTGCGCTGGAATACGTGGCATTTGGCGAACCGTTGGGTTTCGACATGCTCGCCGGGCTGTGCGACGGCGACGGCGACGGCGACGGCGACGTGATTGAGCGCCTCGAACGACACGGTTTGGTAGTCCTCCACAACGACGGTCGGCGCAGCGAGTTGCGCCTCGCCCACCCGATGTACGGAGAAGTGCTGCGTGCCAAGACACCAGCTGTACGAACGCGCTCGATCAGCCGCCGGCTCGCGGAGGCCGCCGAACGCACGGGCGCATGGCGGCGCTCCGACCCCCTGCGCGTGTCGCTCTGGCGGCTGGATGGCGGCGGCGTGCCACCGATGCCGCTGCTGCTGGCTGGAGCGGCCCAAGCACTGTTCGCCAACGACTTTGCAATCGCGCACCGACTTGCTCGAAAGGCATTCGAGTTGCAGCCGACGTTCCCTGCAGGGCTGATGCTTCTGCAAGTGCAGTATTCCGCCGACCTCACCGCCGAGAGCCCACCGTTGTTCGGGCTCATGCGAGAATTGGCCACCACCGATCGCGAGCGGGCAGGCCTCGCGGTGATGGAATCGACGTCGTTATTCTGGAAGTCGGGCGATATGGCCGGCGCCGATCGGGTGATGGCCACGGCGATCGACCACCTCGAGGAGTCGGCCGAGCGTGACTGGATCATCACGTTTCGTGCACTCGTCGATGTGCAGGCCGGACATCCTCAGCTTGCGCTCGAACGCGTGCGGCACCTGATGCTCAGCGAGCACGCCGGGACCTTCATCCGCGCTTCTCTGTCGGCCTCACTCGCCGTGTCGATCGTCGGCCGCTGTCTCGACGCCGTCGACATCGCTGACCGAGCCGTTGCTTCGCGCCGACCGCTCGGCGAGGACATCAGCCTGTTCGAGACCGGACTGTTGTTGGTAGCCAAGTCGGTTGCGTTGAACGAGGCGGGTCGAATCGCCGAAGCGTACGAAACTGCGATCTTCACGCGCCTGCTCGCCGCCGACGCCAACGACATTTCGAGCCTGGGGTTTTGCGGCATCGCCCTGGCGCGGATCTGTCTGACCGCCGGGCGGGTCGTCGAGGCAGCGGAGTGTGCTACCGACGCCATCGACGCGTTTCGGCGGTACGGCCATCCCGGCCCGATGCGATGGGCGATCGGCTATCTCGGCCTGGCCAGCGCATTGAGCGGACAATTACGTGACGCTGCGGACGCGCTGGATGAACTGGAATTGCAACCACCGCACCCCGCAGCGATGCTCGACATCGACATCGAGCGCGCCCTCGCCTGGAGAGCAATCGCAGAAGGTCATCTCGAAGACGGTCGTGCGATCCTCGCCGCGTCAGCATCTCGAATGAAGGACACGGGACAACTCGGCTTCGAGGCGGCTGCGCTGTTCGATCTCGCCCGGCTCGGCGCCGCCCGTGAGGTTGCCCATCGCTTGACCGAAATCGCAGCACAAGGACAGGGCGACCTCTACCCGGCCATGTCCCAGGGGGCTGCCGCATTGGCGTCGGGCGACGCGGCCGAGTTGGAGGCTGCGGCCGGGAAATTCGCCGAACTGGGTGCTGTGCTGTTCGCAGCAGAGTTGGCGGTGGCAACAAGCGAAGGATGGCGACGCGAGGGCGACCAGCGCCGGGCCGCCGAATGGTCTCGGAGAGCCGCTGATCTCGTCGCCGCAACCGGGGGCGCACGAACTCCGGGTCTGCTCCACGCCGACGCTCCGATTCCACTCACCCAGCGAGAACGAGACGTCGCGCTGCTGGCAGTTCAGGGTCTGTCCAGCAAGGTCATCGGCGAACGGCTCTTCGTCGCCAGCCGCACAGTCGACAACCACCTGGCCCGGATCTACGCCAAGGTGGGCGTTACCAGCCGCACCGAGCTCGCCGAGTTACTTGCGGCCGACGCCGTCACCAGTTGACCGGGAGTTGCCTTCGCTACGACGGCGAGCCATTTCGGCCATGTCGGCGAGTTGGGCGCGGTGGGCGTCGAGGTCAAGGTTCGGGTCGCCGCGCCACACGATTTCCACGTCGCCCGTCGCTGAGACAGCAACCGCTACCGACGAACCGATCACCGGGAGCATCGGCCCGAGTGCGATTCCAACGAGATGTATCCGGCGCGTCGGCTCGCCCGGATCCGCAAGGTCGAGGACCACGTCGTACCGTTGCGCAGCGGCAGAACGCGAGCCGTGGTTGACGTTCGACGAGAGAACCGTGGCACGGGTTTCCCCTGCTGTTGACGTCGGCATCGATCGCTGGTCCTCATGGTCGTGGTGCTGGCATGGTCGTGGTGCTGGCTCGTTGCAACCCAACCACGCCGCGCCGCATCGGTCGTGAGTAAGAGTTACTCATCGTCGGGACGGCGAAAATGACCCTCACGTTTGACGATGGATAGGCGAGGATGCACCGATGGACACCCGGTCACCGGCACGTTGGCGCGCCCTCATGGCGCTCGTGCGGCCCGACGCAGCGCGTTGGGCCGCACTCAGCGCGCTCTTAGCCGCCAGCTCTGCGTTGTCGTTGGCTGGACCGCTGGTGATCCGCCAGGTGGTCGACCGAGCGAGAACAGGTGCCACCACGGCGGCGCTCGCCAATCTCGCCGTGGTCTATCTCCTGATCGCGGCGGCCACAGGGGTGATCGCCGTGATCGTAGCGTGGGCGGCCACTATCACCGCATGGCGTACCACGAACCAGATCCGGCTCAGGATGACACGCCATGTGCTCGGCCTCGACCATGAGTTCCATCGCCGCCATACCCCTGGTGAACTCATCCAACGCGTCGACGGCGATGTCACCTCGGTGTCGGACTTCCTCGGTCGGGTCGTCCCCCGCGCTGTCGGCGCGGGCTTCCTCGTGGTCGGGATGCTCATCGTGTTGGCAGTGCTGGACCTCGGGCTGGCGCTCGGTGCGTTTGCCTACGTACTGCTCGCTGTCGCCGTAGTCGTTCGTGGCAGACACCGTGCGGTCACCGAGGCATCCGACGAGATGGGTTCCTACGCCAGACTGTATGGCGGCATCGAGGAACGACTCACCGCCGCCGAAGACCTACGTGCCAACGGAGCCGGCGCCCATGCGCTCAACCGCTTCGTGGAAGAGAGCGGACAAGCACTGCACAGCTCCGTACGCCGCGAACGGGCCTTTCTGCGAATGTGGTGGGCCGTGCAAGGGTCGGTAGCCGCCGGGGTGTCGGTGAGCCTGGCTGTCGGCGCCGCACTCGTCGCAGCCGACGCGATCTCGGTCGGAACTGCGTTCTTGCTCTTACAGTACGTCTTGCTGTTGGGTCGACCGCTGGAAGACATCGTGCAGCAACTCGAAACGGTGCAGAAGGCGAACGGCGCGATGGTGCGCGTGATCGACCTCCTCGGAGTGCAGCCCGCAATCGCCGACCACGGCACCATCGCGCCACCATCTGGTCCGCTGTCTGTCAACTTCGACCACATTTGGTTCTCCTACGGCGACGACCACCCGGTGCTGCAGAACATCGACCTGCACATCGCTGCTGGTCGCTCCGTCGGCATCGTCGGGCGCACCGGGAGCGGCAAGACCACGGCCTCACGGCTGATCCTTCGACTGGTCGAGGCGACCGAGGGGACCCTCTCGCTCGGAGGCGTCCCCATTGCCGATATTCCTCTCGACGAACTTCGCCGACGTGTGGCGTTGATCCCGCAAGAGGTCGAACTGTTCGCGGGAACGGTCCGCGACAACGTCACCTTGTTCGACGACGAACCGTCCGACGACGAGGTCGCCGCGGCGCTACGGCTTGCCGGTCTGAGCACACTCGTCGATGGCGGCATCCACCGTCCACTTGGGCCCGGCGGGGCCGGCGTCTCGGCAGGCGAGGCCCAACTATTGGCGCTCGCCAGAGTATGGCTACGGCGTCCCGACCTGGTCGTGCTGGACGAAGCGACGGCACGGATCGACCCAGGCACAGAAGCGCTACTCGATCATGCGGTTGCTCAACTGATGCGCGGACGAACCACGCTGATCATCGCCCACAGGCTGTCCACGCTGCGTCGAGTCGACGAGATCATCGTGTTCGACCACGGTCGCGTCGTCGAACAGGGCGACCGAGACGAACTCGCCGGTAGTGATGGCAGCCGGTTCCATCGCCTGCTGGAACTCGCGCTCGACGAGGACGTCGCATCATGAACGTGTGGCGGCTTGCATGGCGCGTCTCGCAGCACGAACCGCGCTCGTTCTGGGCCGGTTGGTCGGGATTCGTGCTGTTCTTCACATTTCCCGTGGTGAACGGGTGGCTGGTCGGTCGCGGCTTCGATGCCTTGTCGCACGGACAGCCCGGCGAGGCCTACCGGTATGCGTTGGTCATGGTCGTCTGTGAGGTGCTGCGGATGGCCACCATCCACTTCGGCGCGATTCAGTGGACTCAGGCCTGGGTGCACATGCAGACCCTGCTTCGCGCCAACTTGTTGGCCGCACAACTGGCCAGCGGCGGGCCTGAGGCCGGGCAACCGGTCGGTTCGGCCGGCGCCGCGCTCACCCACTTCCGAGACGATGCCGAGGACGTCGCAATGTTCGTCGATGGGCTGGTCGATGTGTCGGCAGGTCTCGTGTTCACCGTGCTTGCGGCATTCGTGTTGGGCAGCATCGACACCGGTGCTACGGCCGTCTTGGCGTTGCCGCTCGGCGGCGTCGCCCTAGCGACGCGCGCACTGGATTCACGGATCAAGCGCTACCGCAGCGCTGATCGCGCCGCCACTGCTGCGGTCAGCGGCCTACTTGGAGACGTGATGGCAGCAGCGACAACCATCAAGGTGAACGCTGCCATCGAGCCAATCATGCTGCGGATGAACGGATTGGTCGATCACCGGCGTCATACCGCCGTGCGCGACCGGGTACTCGACGACGGAGTGCAGGCGTTCAGTCAGGGGGCTGCCGATGTGGGGTTGGGCCTCGTCCTGCTGGTCAGTGCGAGCGCGATCGCCGCTGGCTCGTTCGGCGTGGGCGATCTCGCCGTGTTCACCGCATACATGGGGTGGCTGTCATTCCTGCCACGCATGGTCGGGCGCGCGCTCGCCCGCCGCAAGCAGGCCGGTGTGGCGTTCGAGCGGATGTCGGGGCTCGTCGCCGATGAGCAGGTGGCCAACACCGTCACCGCACGGTCGTTACCGATCAGTCCGCGCCAACAACTCGCCATGCAGGGTGCCACACCTCCGGAACGGATCCTGGTGCCACGAGTGCCGCTTCGACGACTGACGGTGCGGTCGCTATCGGCCCGGTTCCCCAGCGGGGCCGGCATCGAAAGCATCTCGTTCGTTGTGGAACGCGGCAGTTTCACCGTCGTCACCGGACCCATAGCCGCCGGCAAGACCACGCTGCTGCGGGCCTTGCTGGGGCTGGCGCATCAGGCCGAGAACTCCGGTGAGGTGTTATGGAACGACACCGTGGTGCTCGACCGTGCCGCATTCCTGGTACCGCCCAACGCAGCGTTCCTGCCACAGGTTCCACAGTTGATCTCCGACTCGGTGCACGACAACATTGCGCTCGGCTCTGCTCGTCTCGAGCAGGTGTTGCGATCACTCGACCTGGCCGTCGTCGGTGCCGACATCGACGACATGCCCGATGGCATCGACACCATGATCGGACCGCGTGGCCTACGCCTCTCGGGTGGTCAACGACAACGGGTTGCCACGGCGCGGGCGTTGGTCCATGAGCCGGAACTCCTGATTCTGGACGACGTATCGAGCGCGCTTGACGTGGAGACCGAACTCGCGTTGTGGACAGGGCTCGCCGACGCGGGAATGACCGTGATCGCAGTCTCGCACCGAGCGATTGCGTTCGACCGAGCCGACCAGGTACTCGAACTCGTTGCCGGCCGCTTGCGTTAGACCGTCACCGTAGACCGGCCATCTGCTCGGACAGGTCCAACACTGCATCGACTCCGTGCAGGATCTTGTGCATCAGGACGGACACCGTCGTTCAGGCCTGGAGGAACTCGACCCAGTTGCCATCGGGATCTTCGACGATTGCGATGGTGATGCCCGGCCGCAGCGTGGTAACCGGTACGGCGACAGTGTGTCCGGCGGCAGCACAATCGGCGACGAGTGCTTCGATGTTCGACACCGAGATCGTCCAGTAGCGGTAACCGAACGCCCCACCGATGCCACCGGCCGGAGCGGTCGCCGGCGGGGTCTTGCGTGGGCACACCAGCTTGATCATGCTGGTGCCGCACAACAGCCGGTACATCGTGCCACCACCGGGCATAGGCATCTCGCCCGCCGCTTGGAACCCGAGCGTGTCACGGTAGAACGCAAGGGATTTCTCCGCATCACTCACCACGATCCCCAGATCGATCGAATCCTTCGTCAACACGACGCCCATATGTCCCCCTTGATCAGTTGTCGATGAGCACCATAGCAACGCAACGATCCCCACGGCCGAGGTGGCGTGATTCGGTGGAATGAGCAGATGCGATGCCAGACTCACGGTATGGCAGTGCGCGAATCACACATCGACCGCATCCGCGACGGGTTGTTCGACGTGCTCGTCGTTGGCGGCGGCATCAACGGTGCCGTGGCGTCGGCTGCGCTGGCTGGCCGTGGCGCGTCCGTGGCCCTGGTCGAGCGCGGTGACTTTGGAGGTTTCACCAGCCAAGAGTCGTCGAACCTGGTGTGGGGCGGGTTCAAGTACCTCGAGCGTTACGAACTGTTGTTGGTGTGGAAGCTGTGCCGGTCACGGAACCGCCTGATGAAGGCGTACCCCGACAACATCAAAGAGATCAGCTTCCTCGCCAGCCTCGATGCCACGTCGCCATACGCGCCATGGTTCTCCGCGCTGGGGGCGGTCGGTTACTGGGGCATCGGGCAGTTCGGCACCCGACACCCGCGGTTGCTCAGTACCGAAAAGATCAAGGCCGAAGAGCCTGCGATCGACACCGCTACGATTCGCGGCGGCATCGAATACCGTGATGCGTACTTGATCGACAACGACGCACGGTTCGTGTTCTCGTTCGTCCGCTCGGCCATCGAAGCCGGTGCCTCAGCGGCCAACTACGTCGAATTGATCTCTGCAACGCGCGAGGGCAACCGCTGGCGGGCTCAACTCCGCGATGCCGATACCGGTGAGGAGTTCTCGACATCGGCCAAGGTGATCGTCAACGCGGCTGGACCATTCGTCGATGGCCTCAACACTCAGTGGGGAACACACACCGACCACCGCATCGTCTACTCGAAGGGAATCCACCTCGTGGTGCCGCGCCTCACCACGCACGACCACCAACGTGTGCTCGCATTCTTCGATGACACGCAGCGATTATTCTACGTCATTCCCATGGGAAGACGGTCGGTCATCGGCACAACCGATACTCGCGTCGACGAGCCATTCAGCCAGGTGACCGACGACGATCGCACGTTCCTACTCGAGCAGATCAACCACCGTCTCGACCTGGCCACGCCACTCACCACCGCCGACATCATCGCCGAGCGATGCGGCGTTCGACCGCTCGTGGTCAACAGCAACGGCGGCGATCAACGCGACGTCGACTGGACCTCGCTCAGTAGGAAACACGCGATCGAACTCGACAAGAAGGATCGAGTGGTCACGATCTTCGGCGGCAAACTCACCGACTGCCTCAACGTAGGCGAAGAAGTGGCCGAGGCGGTCCAGTCGCTGGGCGTCCCACTCGAGAAAGACCTACACAACTGGTATGGCGAACCCGCCACTGCGACCCGCGACGAGTTCTACCGCCAGGCCAAGTTGATGAAACTCGACGCGCTCCGCACGAAGTCCGACACCGAACCGCTGACCGACCGCTTGTGGCGCCGGTACGGCCGACGCGCGTTCACCATGCTCGAAGCGATCCGCGATGACCCACGAATGAGCGAGGACATCATGGACAGTGCCGACTACCTGCGCGTCGAACTGCATCTCGCGGCGACCACCGAGATGATCACCAAGCTCGAAGACTTCATGCGCCGGCGGTCGAAGATCGAACAGGTGGTTCGAGACGAGGACATCCGCGCGTCTAGCGGGCTGCATGAGGTAGCCCAGATCCTGTTCGGTGCCGACGCCGAACATCGCCTCGCCGAGTACCTCGACGCCCGCTGACGATGTCAGGTGGCGGGTTGCTGCTGAGTGATGCAGTGGATACCGCCGCCACACTCGAAGATCGGTCTGGCGTCGACGAGCACGATCTTGCGGCCCGGATACAGCCGACCGAGCGTCTCGGCTGCATCAACGTCGCGGGGGTCGTCGAACGAGCACAAGATGACTGCGCCGTTGCACACGTAGTGGTTGATGTACGACCAGTCGACGATGTCGCCGGCCACGTGCGTCACGGTCGGTGCCTCGATCTCGACGACCTCCAGCCGTCGACCGCGCGCATCGGTGGCGGCCCGCAGCACGGCCAGGTTCTCGCGGCACACCTCGAAGTCGGGATGTGTGGGATCGGGCTGGACATGGGCCACCACCAGACCCGGTCGCACGAACGACGCCACGATGTCGATGTGGCCCCGCGTGCCCAGCCGGTCATAATCGCTCGTCAATCCACGGGGAACCCAGATGATCTGCTCGACACCCAAGTACGCCTTCAGTTCGGTCTCGGCCCGTTCGGCTTGCCAACCAGGGTTTCGGTCGGGGTCGAGTTGCACCGTGGTGGTGATCATCACCGTGCCGTCGCCATCGACGTGGATGCCCCCTCCCTCATTGACCATTACCGATGAGAAGATCTCGGCACCGGCAAGGCCCGCTACGAGGGCCCCAACATGCTGCTCATCGTCGAATCGTGAGAATCCGGCATTGCCCCAGGCGTTGAACGTCCAGTGGGTTGCACCGAGCCGTCCACCCGGATGAATGAGAAACGTCGGTCCGCTATCGCGGAGCCACGCGTCGTCGACCGGTGTCTCGTGGATGGTCACGGATGGGTCCAAGAGCGCGCGCGCCGCATCGCTGTCGCCGATGTTGCAGAGCAATGAGACGGGCTCGAACCGGGCGATGGTGTTGATGACGGCAGCCCAGGCGCGCCGGTACCGTCCCAGCGAGCCGGCCGGGTCAGTCGGATCGGTGCCGAACGTTTCGTTGGCCGGCGGGAACTCCATCCAGGTGCGCTCGTGCCGAGCCCACTCCGGGGGCATCGTGAAGCCGGCGAGTCGGGGGGTGGTCATCTGGTCATTCTCGCAGCAAGCCTTGGCTACCGGCGGTAGCCGCGGCGACAACCGCACCACCACCGCCCGGCCGTCCCGGCTCCGTGACAACTTGACGAAATCCGGACGTTCTACCCATGTTCTCGGTACGCATAGCCATGTACTCTGAGACCACTCTCGAAAGGCGGGCATGATGACCGACCGTTCCACCGCAGACACCAAGGATCCGGTGCTTGCCCACGGTGCAGCAATTGTCGAAGCTGCAGGGCGACTTCGTCCGCTTTCGCACAGCACGTCGCAACTCATCGTGCTGACCGGCCAGCCCAACGTGTCCACGTCCGATCTGGTCAACGTGATTTCCCAGGACCAGGTGCTCGCCGCAGCGTTGCTGCGCGAAGCAAATTCGGCTGCGTCGGCAGCACGCAACCCGATCAGTACCGTCGAGACAGCGCTTGTTCGACTCGGCACCAGTCGGATACTTTCGCTGGCCGTGAGGTTGTCGGTCTCCGAACAGATGTCGGTCGCCGTACCCGAATACGACTTGTCCGACGGTGACCTCGCGCTCTTGTCGGTCACCGGCTCTGTGGCTGCCGAACTGGTCCGCGAGCGGGCCAAGGTTGCGTTACCCCCCGAGCTTCCCACCGCTGCACTGTTACGCGACATCGGCATGCTCGTGCTCGCCACATTCCTCGACTCACCGCACCTTGCGTTGCTCCATCTCACCCGTGACGCCGGAGCGCCATTGAGCGACGGCGAGCGGATGGTACTCGATGCCGATCACGGCGAGGTCGGTGGGTTGCTCTGCCAGGCATGGAAACTACCCGACGCCGTGCGACTCGGGGTGCAGTACCACCACAATCCCTTTGACTGCGAGGCACCTATCGCTCACGCCGTGTTCCTGGCCGACACCATCGCACATCTCGTCGCCGAACGCACGGGGCACCACTGGTCGCATTCGGCACCGAAGGAAGCTGACTGGGTCGCCTCGATGGGCGAACTGCGTATCGACCCCGGCACGCTTGATGCGCTTGTCGATGCCACGATCGAACGCTTCCAGTCACGCGACACCGGCCTCGTCTTGTAGCCACGCTCTTGGCCGAGGTCGTCAACCGCGGCCGCTCACTTCAACCAGGCGTCAACAATCGATCGCCGACCTCATCGCTGCGCAAACCTCGTGCCAACGACCGGGCGAGAGGACACCGACTCTGCGGGTGAGGTATATCTTGTCGATGGTGCGGATGTTGTCCATGCTGGCGACGCACTCCCGGCGCAGCCCATCGTCGTGATGAAGTGCCACCTCGCTACTTAAGCCTCTCATTCGAGTCGTGACAGGTGCAACCATGACCGCAGTGAGTCGCTCAATCGCTCGCTGCCGGGTCAGTACGAGCACCGGACGGCCTTTAGCTTCTGGCAGTTCCGCCCACCACAGTTCTCCTTGTCCGATCACAGCCATGACCAGTCCTCGTCTTCGTCGTCGAGATTGGCGAAACTCTGCTTCGGAAGGTCTTCCAATTCTTCGTCGGTCTGCGGGGTGTCGTTGTACGCAGTGACGTATTGCTCGTCGATCATTCGCGAACGCTCGAATTTGATGGCGGCCTCGAGGGTGCTGCGCATTGCCTCGGTGCGGTTGGAGTAGCTGCATCGTCCGACCAGCCAATCGAGATCGGCGAGCAGATCGGCGGGTAGGCGAAGAGCGAGTTGCGTCGACATATGAAAAATATACCGTACTGCCTGACGCTTCGAACTCCTCATTGCATACCACGTTGGTATGCGTCATTGCCCACTCATCAAGCTGTAGGCGACGCCACCCGCGATTCGCGATTCGCGATTCGCGTACGCTGCGTAGCACCACACGATGCGCAGGGGATGTCATGGCTACAACTACGTCAGGCTCAGGAACAGCTACCACGGTGATCAACCGTCCTTGTGAGGTGGTCTGGGCATCGATCACCGATGTCACTCGGATGGGCGAGTGGAGCCCAGAGTGCCTCGGCGGGCGATGGGTCGGCGGTGCCGATGGGCCTGCTGCGGGTGCGAAGTTCGAGGGCCACAACGCGGCAACCATCGGCGGCCGCACCGTGAAGAAGTGGACCACCACCTCGGAGGTCACGGTCTGCGAGCCGGGCACGCGGTTCGAGTTCGTCGCCGAGGGCCTCACCACCTGGCGCTACGACCTCGAGGCATCCGGGTCGGGAACCCGTATCACCGAGTCGTTCCGGTACGAGCCAAATGGTTTCACCGGCTTTATCTACGAAACGCTCATGCGCCGATCGAAGGCGATGACCAAGGGGATAGAAGGCACCCTCGCCCGCTTGAAGACGGTACTCGAGGCTGCTGGATGAACGACCCTGTGCCCCGCATCTGCGTCGGTGCGTCGGGCGAGCAGATCAATCTACCACTCGTCGGTCGACTGGCCGACATGTGGAACGGGTCGATGCGTGGCACCGACGACGACTGGAGGCACAGGCTCGGCATCGTCCATGCCGCCGCCGACTTCGGTCATCCGCAATCGACCGAGCCAGTGCTGCGGTTCGTCGAGCAGGTGATGAAGCCCCTCAGGGCCTGACCCCTCGACGTTGTGCCCTGACGAGAACCCCGTCTCGGAGATCAAGCGCTACGTTGGTACACGATGAACAAGATCGTCAGGAAGCTCGACCTTGTCGACAAGGCATCGCTCCCGCTGTTTGCGGTGACCATGCTCGCCGAACACGTAGCGCTTCGAAACAGGCCGAAGCGATCGCTCGGTGACCTCTACGACGCTGACGATGAAGCCCTGTCCGGTCTGCAACTACCGCCCGATGTGCTTGTTCCGCTCGGATACGAACGCAAGGACACCGTTGCCAATCTGTCGATGCTGGCCGGCAACATTGCGTTCGGGCTCGCCACCGCTGCAGCGTTCAGCAGGTTCGACCGGCTGCTGTTTCGTCACCGCGTCTCCAACATCGGGTCGCGCCGTGGTTCGATCGTGTCAGCGATGGTGCTCTGGGACTTTCTCTACTACTGGGACCACCGTTGGATGCACGAGGTTCGGCTGCTGTGGGCAAACCACGTCACCCACCACTCCGGCGAGCGGTACAACTTGTCGACGGCATTGCGCCAGCCGTGGTCGGGCTTCCTCACGTTCTGGGTGTTCGCACCGATGTCGCTGCTCGGCTTCCCCACTGCGAAGACGCTCAAGGCGGGGCAACTGAACCTGCTGTACCAATACTGGATCCACACCGAGGCGATCGACCGCATGCCTAGACCGATCGAGCAGGTGTTCAACACACCATCGCATCACCGCGCTCATCACGGTGCCAATCGGCAGTACCTCGACAAGAACTACGGCGGGATCCTGATCGTGTGGGACAAGCTGTTCGGTACGTTCGAGCCCGAAGTGCGGCGAGTGAAGTACGGCCTGACCAAGAACATCCGCACCTACAATCCGCTGCGCATCGCCTATCACGAGATGGCCGACATCGCCCGTGATGCGAAGGCGGCACGGGGGCTGCGCAACAAGCTCGGCTACGTGTTCGGCCACCCCGGCTGGAAGCCCGCAGCCTGATCCCCACCGATCTCAAGACTGCCAAGCGATTCGTTGTCATTGCCTTGGTACTCTCGTGACATGTCGATGACCACGATCTCGAGCAAGGGGCAGATCACCCTTCCAGCAGCCCTCCTACGCGAACGTCACCTCACGCCCGGCACGCGACTGGAGATCATCGCCACAAGTCGGGCCATCGTGCTGATTGCGATCCCTGAATCACTCGTTCATCGTCTCGCCGGTGCCACCCAAGGCATCTACGGCAACTCTGATGATTACGTAGAAGGACTACGCGACGAATGGACCTGACGGTGTTCAGGCGAGTGCTGCTCGACACGTCGGCCTGCATCTATTTCCTCGACGGCACGCCTGAAAGTATCCGCCATCGCTTGATGGTAGAAGTGATCGAGTTGGTCGAGCGCGACAGGATCACCGTGGTCTTGTCGCCGATCACCGTCGCCGAGCTTCTCGTGCTTCCCATTCGTGAACACAGCGACGAGGCCGAAGCCCTGGTCCACCTCTTCGTGGCGTCCTGCTGCCAGGTCATGCCGGCAACGACGGAAACGGCCGCCTTCGCCGCTGCGCTCCGATGCGAGCATGGGCTGCGGCTACCCGACGCGTTCATCCTGGCCACAGGGCTCGAACACTCGGTCGACACAGTCATTGGCAATGACGACCGCTGGAAGCGTGTTCATCAGATCACCTACATCCACCTCGACGACGAACCGGACCCTTGACGCACGCTCGGATCATTCGCTACTCGACTCACTCGTAGACGAGGCAGCCGTCGTCGAGATCGGCGGCGGGCAACAAATCTTTCTCGGTCCAGTAGTCCTGCGTATGTTGCCACTCCGGCTTGTCGCCGCGTTTCGGTAACAGGTGCATACCGCGCATGAGATAGCCGGGGTTGAAGTTTTCCGGATCGATCCATGACAAGATCGGCATGTCGGCATCGGCGGGTCGAAGCATCGGCGTGACCCTGCTGGAACCCAGCTCGGACATGTGGATCAGCAACTTGCAGACGAAGTCGGCGATCAGGTCGGCGCGTAACGTCCAACTCGCACGGAAGTACCCGAACACCCAGAGCAGGTTCGGCACCCCGGTGAACATCATCCCGCGGTAGGTGACAGTGTCGGACAACACCAGTGGTTCACCGTTGATCACAAACGCGATGTCACCGAGCACACTCAGGTTGAAGCCCGTTGCGGTGATGATGACATCGGCCTCGAGATCGTCACCCGACTTGAGATGGATGCCGGTCTCGGTAAACGTTTCGATCTCGTCGGTGGCCATCGACGCCTTGCCCGATGCAATGCCTTTGAACAGGTCGCCGTCAGGGATGAACGCGAGCCGCTGCTGCCATGGCCGATACCGGGGAGTGAAGTGCTTGTCGACGTCGTAGTCGGCGCCGAGATACGTGCGAACTCCGGCGATCAACTCTTGCTTGACAAACTCTGGTTCTTCCAACGCGAGGCTGGTCATCACGTGCTGATCGTGGAGAATCTTGCGACGTACGATCTCGTGGATCCACGCCTCGTCGATCTCCAACTCACGCAAGGTATCGGCAAGCTCGTTGACGTTCGATCCGGGAAAGAAGTAGGTGGGCGACCGCTGCAGCACAGTGACGTGATTGCAGTCGCCGGCGATGGCCGGCACAAGCGTGGCGGCAGTGGCACCGGAGCCGATGACGACGACGTTCTTACCGGTGAGGTCGAGATCATCCGGCCATGTCTGCGGGTGGACGATCCGCCCGTTGAAACGTTCCATCCCCGGCCAGTCCGGCGTATACCCCTGCGCGTGGCGGTAATAGCCCTGGCACATCCACAAGAAGTTCGTCGTGAACTGAAGTTGCTCGCCGGTGTCGCCACGCGTCACCTCGAGGGTCCACAGGTTGTCGACGCTCGACCAACTGGCCTTGGAGATCGTGTGCTGGTAGCGGATGTGCCGAGCCAGGTCGTTTTCGTCGATGACCTCGCCCATGTACTTGCGGATCTCGTGCGCCGCCGCAATCGGGGCGCTCGTCCACGGCTTGAAGCGGTACCCGAACGTGTACAGATCGCTGTCGGAGCGAATGCCGGGATACGTGTGCGTCAACCACGTTCCTCCGAAATCCCCCAATGCCTCGAGCACGACGAAGCGCTGGTCGGGGCATTGGTTCGTCAGGTGGTACGCGCCACCGACCCCGGAGATACCGGCCCCGACGATGATCACGTCGAAGTGCTCGGTCTGTTGTGGCGCGGTTTCAGCGAGCAGTTCGGTCTGGCTCATGGGCGACTCCTTCGTGCGATGATCGGAGCCTCGCGCCACCACAAGAAGGGATCCCAATCGTGGGCATCGACCAGCATCACACGCTGGTGATGACCGCCACCCCCGGGTTCGAGAACGCTGCCATCGCCGGCAGCGCATCGCACACCTCGTCGAGGGTGAGCAGTCGGGTCACCACAGCACCGGGGTCGAAGCGACCGGCTTCGATGAGGGCGAATACTTGGTCGAATCGCGATGCCGATAGACCATGCACCCCCAGCAACTCGAGTTCGTCCCTGATGATCCGAGCGATCGGCAAGTCGGCGGTTGCAGCCGGAAACAGGCCGATCTGGACATGTCGTCCAAGTGGTCGAAGGCAGTTGATGGAGTTTGCGGCGGTAGCTGCATGTCCGAGGCAATCGACCGACACGTGTGCCCCGCGGGTGAGATCGCGCACCGCCGTGGCGACGTCGCCGACGGACCGTGCATTGAGTGTCACATCGGCACCGACGCTTTCGGCCAACGACAGCGCGTCGGGGTCGACGTCTACCGCGATCACCATGGCGCCCACTGCTCGGCCGAATGCAACTGCCGCCAAGCCCACCCCACCACATCCGTGGACGACGAGTACTTCGTCGGCGATGAGGCGGCCCCGTTCGATCACCCCGCGGTAAGCAGTCGACACCCGGCAGCCCACGAGCGCTGCGACGACATCGTCGACGGCATCCGACACGACAACCGCATTGGTGTCGGCATATGGGATGGTGGTGTACTCGGCGAAGGCACCCCAACGCGTGAAACCCGGCTGTTCCTGGCTGCGACAAACCTGATGCTGACCGAGCCGGCACGGTTCACACACGCCGCATCCGCACACGAACGGCGCTACGACCCGGTCGGCGAGGTGAACGCGCACAACACCGCTACCCACCGCGACGACCCGACCGACGAACTCGTGCCCGCCGACATGCGGGCAGACGATGTCGGGATCGGTCCCCCGCCACCCGTGATAGTCGCTGCGGCACAACCCGACCGCCAGAACCTCGACCACGACCTCGTCGCGCCCCGGCGTCGGATCATCCACGCGCACGACTTCGATCGGCCCTGCGAATCGTTCGTACACGGCCGCTCTCATTCGCCTACCCCTCGACCTGGGCACATCGAGACGCGTGGTGGCCGGAGCTTGACGATCGCAGCGAGCGCGGCGAGCGCACCGGCCACCAGGTAGATCCGGTAGGGGTCCACGACCCAATTCGATGCGTCGCTACTGGACGCAACCAGCAATCCGCCGACGAACAACCCGAGCTGCAACGACGTCGACCCGACCACATCAAGCAACGTGAAGACCCGAACCGAGGACGACTCGTCGATGGATCGGTGGGCCAACTCGAGCAACGCAATTCGAATTGTCGTCGTGGCCGCGGCGGCCACCACCACCAACGACAGCACTGCGGCCATTTCGGCACGTGTCTCGATCGGCAGGCGCAACCCAGCAAGACCGGCTCCTGCGGCGACGAGCGCTACACCACCTGCGCGGGCGCGTGCGGTGACGTCCAAGTCGGTGGGCCGCCAGGCAAGCGACGCTGCCAGCGTCCCCGAGACTTGCAGCGCCCCGACCACGCCTAGGTTTGCGGTAGGCCAGAGCACGAGATGAACATAGAGCAACAAGAGCGGCCACGACGCCAAACCGACGAGTGCGAAGACCAGATAGATCCACCGCATGGGTGTCGGCACCCGGTGTTTGTCCGGCAACGACGCTGCGGAGGCGGCGGCCAGGTCGGGACGATCCGGGGCGGCGATGCGCCGTAGGCCCACGGCCAACCACACCGCGACGAGGCCCACCATAGTGAGGAAACCGACCCTCGCCGTTTGGCCCAGCGCGGCGAAGACCAGCACCGAGACGGCTACAAGGCCACCTCCGATGGCCCGGACGCGAGTATTCAGCTGTTGACGCTCGACCGCTGACAGCGTGTACGACATCAACGGCTGCCATGCAGTTGCGTACAGCACCGACAGCGAGATCTCCGCTACCACCGTGACCGCAAGTGCCAGCCCGGCGACACCACTTCCGTCCCCGCTTGCGACGAGCACGGCAAGCACCCACACCTGAGCGGCTGCAGCCATGAGGAAGGTCCGCAGATTGCGTCGCGCCCTCCACAACGGCATCCGTGCGGCCCAGATCTGGACCGGCACCGACAACACCCCGAGACCGAAGGCCACCCCGATCGCAGTCGGGCCGAGGCCAAGGTCGTCCGATGCAAAGATCTGGAAGATCGCCCCACCGTCGATACCCAGTGCCGACCCCAGCACCGGCATCGCCAGCGTCACCGGAACGAAACGACGAATCGACCGGCCGGAGTTCACGACTGGAGTCTCACTCGTCATGACCCTCGCCACACGACTCTGTTCCGTCGACCTTTGGCGTTGGGCTGTCATATGCAGCAGCCCAACGCCAAAAGTCGGCGGATTCCTTGTCGTCCCCAAAGCGTTCCGAGATCGTCTTGGGTTGACTGCGGGATCGATCGTCGACGTTTCGTTGTACGGCGACGGACTCCACATCGCTCTTGGCGGACGCACCGCGCGCCTCTAACGTCACGACGCAGTGTTAGTCGCTGTGTCCGACACGATGATTTCGGACGAAGATGCGGCTGATAGCCAACTCCGCCGCCGAGGCCGATTTCTGCCAACGTTCGTACGAGGAGTTAGCCGTTGTGCGATTCGCTGGTGACCGGGTTAGAGGCAACGTGACCTGACATTTGGCGTTGGGCTGTCATTGACAGGCTGTCGCACAATGCTGTTTGGTGGTGCGGCGGTGAGGCTGGCCGTCTGGTCGTGCTATCGGCAACGGTGTCATGGTTGTCGCTGAACTCGCGCGTGTGCCGCACAAGTCGGCTCCACGTCGGCGACTGACAGCTCGCCCACCGGACCTACCCGTTGTTGCGGTGCCGAGTCGCGTCGAGTTATCGGCGCTGGCGACATGAAAGTCGACGCGATCCTGCCCGTTACGCCTTTCCGGGAGGAGTCGCGTCGAGTTATCGGGGCTGGCGACATGAACGTCGACGCGATCCGGATCCTGCCCGCACAACCGTCGTGGTCGCTGATGCAGACTTCCACCACGCCCGACTGTTGCAACGAACGTTCACGCTGCAGCGCGGCAATGTCGCTCGCAGATCCGCGTGACGCCGCGGGAGGTCGACCGACGTGCTGGCGAGGACGTTGAACCAGGCGGCCGCATCGCGTGCGCTAGCCGACCGCGAGCTTCGCTGCCTTCGTGCCGTCGGCGTTTGCGATGTTGAACGAGTGGTGTCAAGCATCGGTGACGACGAACCAGTTCCGTCGGCGTGACAGGCAGTGGTGTGGGCGTCTAGCGGTCAACAAGTCGCGAGGGCGACGGCGTCGGGGGTGGCCATCTTGCGGCCGGCCTCAAGCGCGTCGTCGAGCGCGGTAACGTCCAGTGCGATATGTAGCAGCGCGAGGGTGTCGTCGTCGCGCATCCGCTCATAGACGCGGTCGACGCCTAACTCGGCCGCGATCGCCTGCGACCGCCCGAGCAGTCGTGCCGATGCCTCGTGGCGTCCGGCCGCGGCGAGGGCACGGGCGAACCGGCTGAGATCACCCACAATTTCGGAGCGCTGGCCAAGGTCAAGGTTGATCCGGTGAGCCGCCGCGATCATCGCTATGGCCTCGTCCGTCCTGCCAGCCTCGGTGGCCCAGTAAGCAAGTGCGTGCAACGAGCTGACCTCCATACGTCGGTTCCCCAACTCACGAGCCCTCCTCAAGTTTTCCTCGCCCAGCGCGATCGCCCGTGGCCGATCGCCGAGTTCGTCGTAGACCCAGCCGAGCGCATCCGTCGCAAGCAGGACGTAGTGGTCGTCGCCAGTTTCCCGGAAGGTCACCAACGCCTCCTCGTAGAGCCTGCCAGCCGCATGCCAGTCCTTTTCCAAGCTGACGGTGGAGCCCATCAGAAAGAGAGTCGTTGCGATGCCCGACTTGTCGCCAAGCGCGCGATACAGCGTGAGCGCTTCGTCGTCGTAGCGACGGGCAGCACCGATGTCGCCGTATTCTGCGACCATTCCGCCTGCCCCGTTGAGGGCGCGAGCCCGGAATGACGTCGGACTTCTATCCGCATCCAACGCAAACTCGAGATGACGCTGACCCTCTGAAACGTGACCACGCTGATACCAGAACTTCCAAAGTGCTCCGGCAAGCTGCAGGCGGAGCTGTGTCTCGCCCGTGTCGGCGAGGTAATCGAGCGCACCACGCAGATTGTCGTGGTCGGCGTCGAGCGCATCGAGCCAATACTTCGGGTCGCCTTTCAGATTTGGAAACGCGTCCTCCGCGAGATCGACGAAATACCGCGAATGTCGGCGCCTCACGTCGGCTTCACCGCCCGATGCCTCGAGTTGCTCGAGCGCGTACTCACGGATTGTCTCGAGCATCCGGAACCGAGTCTCCACGAAGCGGACAAGGCTTTTATCGACGAGCGACTGGAGGGCGTCGAGGTTCGCCTCAGCCACGAACTCAGCGGCCTCGAGCGTCGACCCACCGCGGAACACCGAGAGACGGGCGAAGAGTCGCTGCTCGTCGTCTGAAAGCAGTTCGTGGCTCCACTCGATCGTCGCGCGCAACGTACGGTGGCGCTCAGGGAGGTTTCTCGCGCCGCCGGTCAACAAGACGAGACGGTGATCGAGGCGCTCAAGAATCTGAACGGGCGACAGAACCTTGACCCGCGCAGCAGCAAGCTCGATCGCGAGAGGCAGATCATCCAGTCTTCGACAGATGTCGATGACTGCGCCGTCAGGCTCGAACGTGGGTTGGATCGCCGTAGCGCGGGCGACGAACAGCTCGATCCCCTCGTCGGGTGCTAGGGGCGGGACGGGGTACTCGTGTTCCCCCTCGAGATGGAGCGGCTCGCGGCTCGTCGAAAGGACGTCGAGCCGCGGACACGCGGCCAAGACCTCCGCCAAATCGGCGACGCCCTCAATGACGTGCTCGAAATTGTCGAAGACGAGCAACATCGATCGATCACCGATGTGCCCGGAAAGGCCGTTCGCAGATCCGAGGATGCGGCCAGCGGTCTCACGCACCAAACGGGGATCGCGCAGCGGGGCCAGCGGCACCCACCAGACACCATCGAGGTAGCGGTCGCTCATGGCGGCAGCTGCCTGCATCGACAATCGCGTCTTGCCCGTACCGCCGGGACCAGTGAGAGTCAGGACCCGCACATCGTTGCGCGTCAGGAGTTCAACAACCTCCGCCAACTCTCGCTCTCGCCCCAAGAACGGCGTCACAGCGACGGGCAGGTTCGACTGACGGAGACTTCTGAGCGCCGGGAAGACCTCGTCGCCGATCTGGTGAATCCGCTGGGGCGCGTAGAGATCCTTCAGGCGGTGCTCGCCGAGGTCGCGCAGCCCGACACTGGTAACGAGCGCGACGGTGGACGACGAGACGAGGACCTGACCGCCGTGTCCGGCAGCAGCGATACGGGCCGCCCGGTTCACATCGAGACCAACGTAACCACCGTCGGACGTGACGAACGGCGTCCCGGTATGCACACCCATACGCACCCGCAAGCGACCGGCAGCAAGGCCGGACTGCGCGCCTATGGCCGCGGCGAGCGCACCCGTTGCCGTTGGAAAGGCGATGAAGAACGAGTCACCCTGAGTATCGACCTCCACCCCACCCTCGGCCGCAGACGCCTCACGAATCACCCGGCGATGCTCAGCGAGAGCAGTGGCGTACGCCTCTGATCCCAACTCGCCCAACACGCGTGTCGATCCCTCGATGTCGGTAAACAAAAAAGTGACGGTTCCGCTGGGCAGATCCTGCGCCATCGCCGGGATTCTACGCCTGAATCCACCGACTGGGTGCTTGTCGGTCTGGTCGGTCGGGTTTACGGACGGATCGGTGGGGTGGGGTCGGTGTCGCTCCGGGTTGGGGCGCGTTGGAGCAGACGGTCGTGGCGGGGCGGGGTGGCGCGGGTCGGGGATACTTGTGCATGACTAGTCCCGAGTACGTCGCCTCGACCCGCAAGGTCTACGACTTCTCCGCTGCTCACTATGCATCAGCAGTCGGCACGACCGTCACCTCTGCGTACGAGCGACCGATCGACCGGGCGATCCTGAACGCGCTTGCTGAGGATCTTGTCGACGGCGACCAGGCGAATGTGCTCGACATCGGTTGTGGAGTCGGGCGCGTCGCTGCGTTTCTGCACGAGCGTGGGCTCGATGTGCGCGGCGTCGACCTCTCGCCCGAGATGATCGCGACAGCGCGCTCGGCTCACCCCCACTTGGCCTTTGACGTGGCGCCGATGACGGAGTTACCCGTCGAGAACGACTCTCTCGGTGCGGCTGTCCTCTGGTACTCGATCATTCACACCCCTCCAGCCGCGCTCTCCGATGTCTGGGACGAACTTGCTCGCGTTCTCGCTCGAAACGGCCGGGTGCTGCTTGGATTTCAAGCAGGCGACAACGACGAAGTCCAACGCGAGAACGCATACGGTTCGTCGACGACGATGACCTGGTACCGGCACAACGTCGATGATGTCGTGCAGGGCGTCGAGCGGGCCGGCTTCACGATGCAGGCACGGATCTGGCGCAAGGCTGAACTGGCACACGAGACGACACCGCAGGCGTTCCTCACCTTCCAGCGACAGGCGTAGTCGACGCCACTCCAATCGCGCCTTCTATTGCCGTCCGGTTGGTCGATTCGACGCTCGCTATTTGTCAGAAGGCTGTCCCTTGACGATCGTCGTTGCGAGGGCAACGTCGTTAGCCGAACTGCCATCAGCTCCAGCCTCCAACGCTCGCCTCATGTCTTCGACCGATACCGCGTCGTTGCCATGCTCGCAGGCGCCCCACGCTCCGAAGCAGTCGCCGGGCTGCGGGGTCGACTCAACCGCCGATCTGCGGAAACGCCATGGCAGCGACGACGGGCGTCAAGGGCCAATAGTTTCTGCCCACGCACGGCAATTTGCACGCCGAGCGTGACTCGCTGGCCGAAAGTGAACGTCCCAGACCGGCACATATCTGACACGCACAAGGGCTCGATCGGCTGGCGTTATGGGTCAGTCTCTGGACAGCCGCGGGCACCACTTCGCCGGATACGGCTTGCTTGCTTCATGATCGTTGAAGATCACGCTCGGCGAGAACATCCCTGGCGCAGTAGCCGGCATCCTCCGGTCGCGCGGCCACGATGTCGACACCGTACCCGAGGAGTCGCTGGGCGGGCGGGACGATCCGACGGTGCTGAGCGCGGCCATCGACGAGGGGCGCTTGCTGCTCACGTTGGATCGCGGCTTCGGCGACGTGCGCGCCTACCCGCCGGGCACGCATCCGGGAATCATCGTGATGAGACCAGATGATCAGCTCGTGCTGACCGTGCTCACCATGGTGGAGATGCTCGTGGACCATCACTAAATCGAGGGTCTCGCTGGTTGCATCACCGTCGTGCAGCGCAACGTGGTGCGAGTCCGCCGCCCCGACGCTAGATGAGCTCCGCCGCCCCGGTTGAACTCCCATGAGTGACTGGGATAGCACTGGTAGCCTTGTCCCATGCAAGCAACCGTGGATCAAGTAGGAAGAATCGTCGTTCCCAAGGCGCTCCGCGATCGCCTCGGCCTGATTGCCGGATCGATCGTCGATATCTCGTTGTACGGCGACGGGCTTCATGTCGCTCCCGGGGGGCGCACGGCTCGACTCGAGCGTCGCGATGGAGTGTTGGTCGCAGTGTCAGACACGCTGATCACAGACGAAGACGTGGCCGACCTTGTCGACTCGACTCGGCGTTAGTGCTCTGGCTTGCCGACACCAGCGTGGCGGTGCCAGCGTTACAGGCCTCCCATCTGTCGCACATTCAGGTGCAGCGTCAACTCGCCGGACGCGCACTCGGCTTGACTGCGCACGCTGCCCTCGAAACATATTCTGTTCTGACACGCCTGCCAGGCGATGCGCGCCTGAGCCTGGACGACGCCTCGACGCTCATCGCTGAGCGATTCGGTCCCGTCATTGCTCTTGCGGCCGACCATGCCGAGCTCTTGGTACGAACCTTGTCGCAAAATGGCATCGGCGGTGGCGCCGTCTACGATGCGCTCATTGGGTTCACCGCAAAGCATGCCGGAGGAACACTGCTCACCAGGGATTCACGAGCCCGGGCGACCTACCTCGCAGTCGGGGTAGACCACGAGGTCCTGAGTTGAGTTTGTCCCCGACGACCGACGACAACTGAGCAGCCCCAACGGGATTCGAACCCGTGCCGCCACCTTGAAAGAGCGACGTCGAGCACTCGCTTGGCATTGATACGCACGTCAAGACCGGCCGAGCCGCGCAATCCACTGTGACCAGGGAACACATAGGTGACCCGGTGCCACCTGTGCAGCGCTTGGCCACCGTGCGCTTGGATCAGCCGGCGAAGCGCCTATCGAAGGACCTGACAACGACCGTCGGCCTGGACGTGGCCGGTGGGATCCCATCCGGGTAAACGGAGTAGACGAGGACCCAGCCGTGAGCGATCACGGCTACCATACGAATGGTCATGCGTTCCCTGCATCGGCGCCGCCAGCACCGATCCGACCGGATCATCAAGGATCAGGTGAGGTCGTCGAGAAGGTCATCGCGATGTTCGGGGTCGCAGCGGTCAAGACCAAAGGTCAGTCGGGACTCGTTGCCCCACCGCCACTCGTCGAGCATGCGGGCGCTACCGGCTGTAGTGAGAGCGGAGATCCCTACGCGACAGACCCTCGCCGATCTTCCCGGCTGCCAACAGCTTCGATGCCTCATCGTCCGCTGCGCTGAACGTGGGGTCGGCTGCGAGTTGCAACGAAACCATCCACGAGCCAAGCCAACGGGTAATCTCGAACACTGTTTCCTGCGACGGTGCCGCAGCGTTCGCGTTGATCCGATGCATCAACCCGCGCAGGAACGCCTGACGGTCAGCGTCGGTCGGGGCAGCGTTGACGATCGTGTTTGCTATGCCGTCGAGATCGACGTCGGCCGCCGCTGCGATCTGTTCCAATGTTGCCCCTGACATGTGCTCACAGTACACAGTCCGGCGATGCCTACAAACCGCAGCCTTCTCAGCGTGACCATCGGCACTATTTGCGCTAAACAAGCTGTCGCGCAATGCGGGAGGGGTTGGCGGTACTCGATCCCGATCCCGATCCCGATCCCGGCCGTGCGGTCGCGCTGCAGCGTGAACGTTCGGTGCATGACAGGGGGCGTGTGGTGGAAGTCTGGATCAGCGACCGCGGTGGCTGTGCGGGCAGGATCGCGTCGACTTTCATGTCGCTAGCCCCGATAACTCGACGCGACTCGGCATCGCAACAGCGGGTAGGTCCGGCGGGCGGGCTGTGAGTCGATGACGTCGCGCCGGCCTGTGCGGCACAACCACGAGTTCAGCAACAACCATGACGCCTTTGCCGACAACATGCCCAGACGGCCAACGCCATCCCAAACCCCACCGGACGGCATTTTGCGATGGCCTGTAAAGCGACCCGAAGACGCTGGAGTAGACCCTCACCCGACACCGGCTGGGGGAACCGGTGAGGGAGAGGGTCTACGAATTGGCGGGTGGACAGGGTTAGCAGGTGTGCCGTCTGGTCCTCCAGGGGCCACTACCCGCCTGCTCCCATAACGCGCGGGCGAGCGCCCGCATGTTCAACTGGGTGAGCCCGTACGACCGGTCGCGGCCGCGGCCGTTGTACGCGGCCGGATCACCATGCGATTCGCGCCGCACCATGCACGACAACCACCGCCAGTCCGATTCGGGCCAGCCGGCGTCGAGCGCCATCTGATGCGATTGCTCGACCTCCGGGCGGGACCACACCCACACCGCCGGTCGGCCGGTGGTGAACGCGTCGTACGCGGCCTGCTGGTCCGGGGTGAATCGGGTGATCGTGAGGATCGCGACGACCGCAGCCGCCGCCCCTGCATTGCCGGGCGAACGGGATCGTCACCGCACCGGTCTAGCTCTCGCAACATTCGGCAAGGCGATCGTCACCTCAAAGGAGTTACAGGCGACACTCGCAGTCGGCCGTCAGCAGATTCCACCGCCGCCGCTAGCGGTCTGACCGTCCGGCGAAACCCCCGACCGGGTGGCCAGCAGCACGTTGAGTAGATCCTGCGCGTCGCGTTTGCCGCCGCGCACGGTGCGGACCGTCTGACGGCGTTGCCCGGTCACACGGTCACGGCTGGTGCTGATCAGGGTGTGCGTTGTGACCGATCGGTGATTTTGTAACAGGAAAGAGGCTGTACACGCTAGTGCGGGTACAGCCTCTGACCTGGGCTTTCTTTGGCAGCCCCAACGGGATTCGAACCCGTGCCGCCACCTTGAGAGGGTGGTGTCCTAGGCCACTAGACGATGGGGCCGTGCAAGTAGCCCCGGCAATCTACCAATCGAGACGCCCTGGACCAACCGGTAAACGACCCGACCGGTAAACGACCCGACCGGTAAACGACCCGACCGGTAAACGACGATGGCCGGTCCTTGAAGGACCGGCCAATCGTATGAGCTGGGGAGCAAGGAATCGAACCCTGAATAACAGTACCAGAAACTGCTGTGTTGCCAGTTACACCACTCCCCATCGGTCGCCCGGTGGAACGCCAAAGTCTAGCGGATCGGGTGCCACCGGCACACCGGTGATTCTCAACCGGTGAGCAAAAGCAAGCGACGAAACCCGATCAACCGGCCGACGGCAATTCCCGCAGCCTCCTCGAACTCGCGCAGGTACGCGGCACCCCCCTGGACCGGGCTGGTACGCGTCGGCGACACATACGCAATGAGACCGAGCTCTTGTGCGATCAATCGAATGCGCAGCGAGTGGAACGGGTCGCTGACCAGGAGCACGTTCTTCACGCCCCGATCGGCCAGCAGTTGGTTCACGCCGACGAGTGAGTCGTACGAGTTGTGACCCACCGACTCGCGCAAGATTGCCGAGTCGGCAACACCCTGCTCGATCAGGTAATCGGCCGAGGCATCGGCTTCGGTGAAGCGGTCGCCGGGAAGTTTGCCTCCGGTGACCACCACGATCGGGGCGAATCCGGCGTTCCACAAGTCGACGGCGTGATCCAGTCGGGCTTGGAGCTGCGGCGAGGGCCGTCCGTCGTACTGGGCGGCTCCCATCACCACGATCGCGCCGACCGGTCGGGCCTGGTCGCTGCGTCCGGTCGTCCACACCTGGAACACCGTGACGCCGTAGTAGGCCACAGCGGCGACCACGAGCACGATCATCGCACGGATGATCCGACGGCGCCACGGATGGAGCTGTTGGCTGCGAGGCCCCGCCACGATCGGTACACCACCGATGGGGGTGTCACCGGTCGCAGCCGTGTCCACGGTCGCAGCCGTGTCCACGGTCTCGTCCGTCGCGCGACCCTCGCCCGGATGATCACCGGTACTGCGGGCGACGAGCGCGGCGAGTCCGGTGCGGTCGACCTCGTCGTCGCGAAAAGCTCCGCTCATGCTCCCCCGGTGAGCGTCCGGCCCACGTGCAGCCGACGCAACACCTCGTCGCGCCCGAGCAACTCGAGCGACTCGAACAACGGCGGACCAACCGTACGCCCCGTGACCGCCACCCTCACCGGGGCCTGCGCCTTGCCAAGCTTCAGGCCATGCGCTTCGGCCACCCGCTCGAATGCGGTCTTGATCGACTCCGCCACCCACTCCCCCGCCGCGAACGACTCGATCGTCGAGACCAAGACCAAATCCGCGTCGGCCGACCGGAGCACCTTGGTGACGCTCGCTTCGTCCATCACCGGATCGGCCAGGAACAGAAAATCGATCATCCCCGGGGCTTCGGCCAGCGTAACGATACGGGTCTGCACGAGGGGGGCCATTGCCACCAGCACATCCTGGTTCCACACCGCTTCGGGATGGGCCTCACGCCAGATCGCCAACCACGGCTCGATCGCGTTCACGAAGTCGTCGACGGGCAGCGCTCGGATGTACTCGCCGTTAAACGCCGCCAACTTCTTGAGGTCGAAGAACGCAGGCGAATGGGTGACGTCTTCGAGGCGGAAGTTCTGCTCGATCGTTGCCCACGGAACGATCTCGGTGTCACCCTTCGGCGCCCAGCCCAGCGTCATCAGATAGTTCACCATCGCGTCGGACAGGTAACCCTCGTCGCGGAAGCTTTCGAGCGCCACCTTGTCGCGCCGCTTCGAGATCTTCTTGCGCTGCTCGTTGACCAGTACCGGTACGTGCGCCCACACCGGTGGAGTCTCGCCGAGTGCATTCCACAGCATCTGTTGTTTTGGTGTGTTCGGCAGATGCTCCTCGGCGCGGATGACATGGCTGATCCGCATCGTGATGTCATCGACCACGTTGGCGAGCATGAACATCGGGCTACCGTTGCCGCGCAGAAGGACGAAGTCTTCGATGGTGTCGTTGTCGAACGTGACCCCGCCACGCACGGCGTCGTGAACAACCGTAGAACCCGATGGCACTCGAAAGCGCATCGCCCGCCCCGGACCCGGAGCGACCCCTCGGTCGCGGGAGTAGCCGTCGTAGCCCGGCTTACCATTTGCTTTGGAGCGCTCTTGGATCTGCTCGGGGGTGAGATCGCAGTAGTAGGCATGACCGGCCGCGTACAAGCGGTTCGCCGCAGCGAGGTGTTCCGTGGCGAAGTTGCTCTGCAGGTATGGCCCTTCGAAGGCCGGGTCATCGCTGTGGATGCCGATCCACGCAAGAGCATCGACGATGCCCTGGTTCCACTCCGGCCGGTTACGGGCTTCGTCGGTGTCTTCGATCCGCAGCACGAATGTGCCACCGAGGCGCTTGGCGAGCGCCCAGTTGTACAGGGCGGTGCGGGCGCCGCCGACGTGGAAGAACCCAGTCGGTGACGGCGCAATGCGAAAGCGGGGGGTACTCATGATCGTGTCAAGGCTAGCGACGGGGTCTAACGAGTGGCGTTGCGATCACTGTCTCGGTGGGAGCTGAGCGAGAGGTTGCGAACCTGTCGAAGCGCCACGGTGAGTGTGGTCATGTCGAAGTGGTCCGACCGGCGGATCTCGGTGAGCATCCGGCTCATCCGCGAAACAGCCCGCTCGTTGACAGCAGCCCATATGTCGACCGAGCCCAAGTGCAGCGCCCCCTCAGTCAGGTCGGCGATCACCGAGAGCAGATCATCGCGGAGTGCGGCGCGAGCCTGTGTTTGCCAGCGATCGCTACGCGGCAGTGCTCCAATTGCATCCCACAGCCACGGCATGTCGACCGCGTCGAACAGGTGCCAATACACACCGGCAACGTCGGGGACCTCCAGTCTGTGAGCGGCCGCCAGTTCCACCATGTCGAATGCCGTATGCAACAGCGGCCGAAGGGCAGACCGTTGCGCCAACGTCTCGGGTACGCCCGATGCCAGACGGCCAGCCTCGGTAGCGAACACCACCTCGCGCATCCGACCGCGCAGCACCTGATCGAGATCATGCGACAACGCTGTCACACCAGGACGAAACTCCGCGACCACACCGCCGATATCGACCGGTGGCCGACGATGGCGGAGGATCCACGACACGCCCCGTTCGAGCATTCGTCGCGCCTCGAGGAACAAATCGATCTGCGTATCGAGCTTCACATCGCTTCCAAGCGCCTCGAGTTCGTCCCACAGACCGACCATGTCGAAGATGTCCCGACCGGCCACCCACGCACGGGTGATGTCGACGAGGCCGACACCGGTGTCCTCGGTGAGGCGATGATCCGACGTGATCCCGGAGATGTTGACCATCTGGTTCCCGATCTGCGTTGCGATGATCTCGCGGCGCAACCGATGCCGGTAGATCTGGACCGCATAGCGATCCCGTAACGGTGTCGGGAAGTACCGCAGCAACTCGGGTCGCAGATAGGGGTCGTCCGCCAGGCTGCTGTCGACGATGAGCCCGACGTTGGTGATCTTGGTATACGCCAACAGCACCGCGAACTCGGGAGTGGTGAGACCCATCCCACCGGCCTGGCGCTCGGCGATCTGTTTGTCGGACGGCAGGAACTCGAGCGCACGGTTGAGGTACCCCTCGGACTCGAGTTGGTTCAGGTACCGCGCGTGCACATTGACGAGTGACAGCGCCTGACGGCGAGCAATGGCCAGTGCCAGCGTTTGGGCGCGGTTGTCATCGAGTACCAGTTCGCCCACCTCGTCGGTCATCGAGGCAAGCAGCTCATCGCGCTCGGCCATGTCCATTGCGGTCGAACCCATCACGTCAGACAGCAGAACCTTGATGTTGACCTCGTGATCGCTGCAGTCGACGCCGGCCGAATTGTCGATCGCATCGGTGTTGATCAGCCCACCGGCGAGCGCGTATTCGATGCGCCCGCGCTGGGTGAAGCCGAGGTTGCCGCCTTCGCCAACCACCTCGCAACGAAGCTCATGGCCATTGACGCGCAGCCCGTCGTTGGCGCGGTCACCGACATCTGCATGGGTCTCGCCCGCGGCTTTGACGTAGGTGCCGATGCCACCGTTCCAGAGCACGTCGACCGGTGCGCGAAGGACGGCAGAAAGCAACTCGAGCGGCGTGAACTGCTTGCGCTCGACCCCGAGCACACGTTGTGCCTCGGCGGATATCTGGATGCTCTTGGCCGACCGGAGGTAGATGCCCCCACCAACGGAGAGCAGGCTCGAGTCGTAGTCGGCCCAGCTGCTGCGGGGAAGCCGAAAGAGTCGTTGACGCTCTGCAAACGATGCCACCGGATCAGGGTCGGGGTCGATGAACACATGGCGGTGATCGAATGCTGCCACCAGCTTGAGATGCGGCGAACGGAGCAACCCGTTGCCGAACACATCGCCCGACATGTCACCGATGCCGACCACGGTGATCGGGTCGCGGTCGGCATCCTTGCCGGTCGCGCGGATGTGACGGCGAACGCTTTCCCACGCTCCGCGGGCTGTGATTGCCATCGCTTTGTGGTCGTATCCGACGCTGCCACCCGACGCAAACGCATCGCCGAGCCAGAAGTTGTAGTCAGCCGAGATGCTATTGGCAACGTCGCTGAACGTGGCCGTGCCCTTGTCGGCTGCGACCACGAGATACGGGTCGTCGCCATCCAAACGCACCGTGTCGGGTGGTGGGATCACCGATCCATCAGCGAGTGACAAATTGTCGGTGAGGTCGAGTAGGCCAGAAATGAACTCGCGATAGCAAGCGACTCCCTCAGCGCGAAACGTCTCGGCATCGGTGGTTGGTCGTTTCGGAAAGAAGCCACCCTTGGCCCCGCTGGGCACGATCACGGCATTCTTCACCATCTGCGCCTTCACGAGACCCAGCACCTCGGTACGGAAGTCCTCGCGCCGGTCACTCCAGCGAATGCCCCCACGAGCGATGCGGCCACCACGAAGATGGACGCCTTCGACCCTGGGCGAGCAGACCCAGATCTCGTACATCGGACGCGGCAGCGGCAGATCGGGCACCTTCGCCGGATCGAACTTGAACGCCATCACTGCTCGGTGCGGCGTACCGTCGCCCGCGCGAAAGACGTTGGTGCGCACGGTCGCATCGACGAGGGCCACCAACGCACGCAGCGTACGGTCGTCATCCAAACTGGGCACCCCGTCGAGTGCAGCGGCGATCTGCTCACGCAATGCTGCCTCGACGGCTCCTCCAGCGCCACCGCTTCCAGTCCGCAACGCCACGATTGTGGGGTCGAACCGTTCGCGAAAGATCTGCACCAGTAGCCCGGCGATGGCCCCATGGCGGACCATGGTCGCCTCGATGTACTGCTGGCTGAACGGGAAGCCCACCTGGCGCAGGTAGCGCGCATAGGCCCGGATGATCTCGACCTCGCGGGCGCTCAACCCACCGACGAGCACAAGTCGGTTGAACCCGTCCACTTCGATCTCGCCGCGGAATGCGGCTTCGAATGCCTGTCGCACGGCAAGCATCTGATCGGCACCCGGCGCGATGCCGTCATTCATCGAGGCAGCGGGGAGGGTGACACCGACATCGTGCAGGTGCACTTCAGCGTCGGGACCGCCATCCAGCGGGCTGACCTGAAACCGGAACGATCGCTCGTCGAGCGCGCGGAGCCCCAACTGATCGAGCAGCGGCAGGAGGTCAGCCAGCGGTGCCGGCGCGCCGCGACGATAGAACCGGAACCGGAACTCGTCCACGGGTGAGCCGTCGAGGTGCAGCAGTTCGGTCACCTCTCCCACCCCGCCGTCAGCCAGCGCAGCGACTATGGGGAGATCGAGCGCCGCCGCCGATGGCGCGTTCAACTCGTCGTACCCGGCCGGAATCATCGGTCGTAACCGTTCCACCACTGCTGCACGGTCTCCGAGCAGTGCGGCTGTTTGCGATACCCACTGGTCGGAAACTTGACCGACCGCGTTTGACATGCCCATGCGAGTGCCCCTGACAGTGCTACAGACGTCCACCGCACAGTAGCCGTTGACCAGCAAGACATCGTTTGCGATCCTGATGAGCGACTCCAGAGCGCGACAGTGCGGCGAAGGCCGCTTAGAGCGCCGAACGTGGTCTGATAGGGGGATGAGTCAACTCAACGTCATAGGCGAAGCTCTCCAGCCATGTTCATACGACCCGATGACCGGATACTTCCGCACGGGGTGCTGCGAGAACCACGGTGACGACCCGGGGATGCACGTGGTGTGCGTGGTACTCACCGATGAGTTCCTCGTGTTCAGTAAGCAGGCCGGCAACGATCTCAGCACCCCGATGCCGCAGTACGGATTCGCCGGCTTGAACCATGGTGACCAATGGTGCCTGTGCGCCTCACGCTGGCAGGAGGCGTTCGAGGCCGGTTCGGCACCTCGCGTCGTGCTCGCCGCCACCCATCTTTCGGCTCTGGAGTACAGCTCGCTCGCAGATCTTCGGTCTCATGCCATCGACGGCTGATCCAGTCGATCACTCGGGCAGCGACAGCGCCACGGCACTGCTCAAGCCGCTCTTGCGCGGTTGGTCGCACGTCGTGTCGTTCTGCATCGTTGCCGTGCTGGGGACGACGATGATCGTGACCACTGATGCATCGCCGGTTCAGCGCCTGTGGCTGGTCGTCTACTTGGCGGGCACGCTGAGCATGCTCGGCGTGTCGGCGCTGTATCACCGGCTGAACTGGACCGACACTGCGAGGGCTCGCATGCGACGCCTCGATCACTCGACGATCTTTCTTGCGATTACCGGCGCCTACATGCCGGTGGTCACGACTGTGGTGACTGGTTGGCAGCGCCCGACGATCCTGATCGTCGCATGGGTCGGCTCCATCATCGGAATCGCCTTGCAATGGCTACCCGTCCACGTACCACGGGCGGCGTTCACCTCCGTCTACGTGCTGGTCGGATGGTGCTCCTCGCTTGCGTTCTCGCAACTCATCGACGGCCTCGGTCCGGGCGGATTCGCCCTGCTCCTAAGCGGAGGCATCGCCTACACGATCGGTGCCGTGGTCTACGCCGCAAAATGGCCTGATCCTTGGCCGCAGGTGTTCGGGTATCACGAGGTGTTCCACGCCCTCACCGTGATCGGGGCCGGATGCCATCTCGCGATGATTGCCTTCGCAGTGATCCCGAAGTTCTGACTGGTGTTGCGTGCTGCCCGACCGTCGCTCAGCCCAGCACGAATGTCGGTCGCTTCGCAGGACGACTCAGCGCCTCAGGTTCGAAGGCACCTCGCGGATCGCGCGTTCGAACACCTCGAGCACACAGGCTGCATCACCGGCCGTGAGCGGCATCGGGCCACGCAACTTGATCACGTTGTGCAGTGGGCCATCAGTGCCGACGAGCACTCCGGCCAAGCGCATCCGTTGCGCGATCCACGCAGCCTCGGCGGCGGCGGGTTCCAACGTGTCACGATCACGCACCAGCTCGACACCAAGAAACAATCCGGAACCGCGCACGTCGCCGATCAGTTCATAGCGGGATTGCAGGTCACGTAGGCCTGGGATCAGCACCCCATTGCCGACCGCCAGCGCATGGGCCTGCAACTTCTCGTCGAGCACCACCTGCAGTGTCGCCAACGCCGCCGCGCATGCCGCGGTACTCCCACCGAACGTGCTGAAGAACTCCATGCCCGTCTCGAAACTGTCGGCGAGCTCCGCGGTGGTGACCACCGCCCCCATCGGGTACCCGTTGGCGATCGGCTTGCCCAGCACGACGATGTCGGGGCAGACGTCGTGCTGCTGGAAGCCCCAGAAGTGAGTGCCAAGCCGCCCGAAACCTGTCTGCACCTCGTCGGCGATACACACCCCACCGGCCTCACGGACGAGTGAGTACACCCCTGAGAGATAGCCGTCGGGGAGCAGGATCTGCCCGCCAACGCTGGGACATGTCTCCGCGATGTATGCACCGATCCGCCGGCCCCGTTCAGCCGCTTCGTCGATCACGACGCCGACCTGCGCAGCGAACCATTGACCGGCCGTTGCCGGGTTGGCACGTGTGCGATACATGTCGGGAATCGGCGAGGTGTGCACCCATTCGGGAGCGCCCATACCACCAGGACCATCGTGTTTGTAGGGGCTGATGTCGATGAGAGTGGTGGAATGGCCGTGATAGGCGGCATCCATCACGACCACGTCTCTTCGACCGGTGTGCGCCCTCGCAAGCCGCAACGCGAGTTCGTTGGCCTCGCTGCCCGATGCTGTGAAGAAGCACACCTCAAGTGGTGCCGGTAACTGAGCGGTGAGCAGATCAGCGTAGGTCAGCAACTGGTCCTGTAGGTAGCGGGTGTTGGTGTTCAACACCGAAAGTTGGTCGCCGACGGCGCGCACGACGCGTGGGTGCGAGTGCCCCACGTGGGCAACGTTGTTGTACGCGTCGATGTATGCGCGGCCGGTCTCATCGAACAGGTACTGCATCCGCCCGCGGCGGATCTGCAACGGATGCGTTCCATACGAGACACTCACGTTGCTGCCGATTCGGCGGTGCCGTCGTTCAGCAAGCGATTCGGTCGACGGCCTTGCGGGAAAAACGTGTTGTGGCACACCGACCAGCAGGTTGGGGTCGGGGCTGATGCTCCGCCAGACGGCGCGTTGACTCGCCAGCGCAACGCCGTTGAAGTTGAGCGGCACGTCGAGCATGTCGGTGATCAACTGCATGTGCACGTGCGGCCACCAGTCGCCGTTCACCGGCGGCGCACCGATGCTGCCGATCTGTTGACCGGCGAACACCGCCGTACCCGGTTGCAGACCGACGAGCGGCTCACGCGAGAGGTGGCCGTACAGCGTGTAGAGCAGCAGCGACGGCTCACCATCCACCGGCAACTCGTGACGAAGCACGATCATCGGGCCGTAATCGTGACGCATTTCGATCTCGCCGATGCCATGCACGACTCCGTCGAGCGGGGCAAAGATCGGCGTTCCGGCTTGCATCGAGATGTCGAGCGCAACATGGATGGTGCGTTCCTCGTGAAGGATGCTCGACGACTCGGCGTCGTAGATCACTCGCGGCTCGTCGTAGCCGCCGACACCGATCTGCACGCCGGCCTCATCGAGCACGTCTTGCACCCGTTGTGCGAACGCCGCCGTGGAGTTGCGGGCGAGGTCGTTCGACACGAGCGGGCTCCCCACACTCATGTCGACGGCGACTACCGGGGTGGTGGACAGATCATGACCAACGACATTGGCGATGCGATCACGGTGTTGCTCGAGCCAGCGCCGCACCGCGGCGCTGTGAGGTACCGGCTCGAGCCCGCACGCATCGCGGTATACGTACTGAGCGAGACGTGGATGGATTGCGGCGAGCTTCGGTAACGTGTCTGCAATCAGGCCCTGGCTGATGCCCAGGTACTCGTGACCAGGTCGTTCCGACTGCTGCTTGGCGGACAGGCACACGCTCATCGCCAACCGCATGCACACCAGACTGTGCAGCACGGCGAGTTCATCGTCGGTGATGGCCAGCACCCGGTGGTAGCCGCGCACGGCGTGCGCCATCGCCTGCACCGGATCAGGCTGTCCGAGCCCGGCATACGCCATCGCGACGGCGAGGTCGTTCACAGTATGACTGAACACCATGTCGCCGAAGTCGACGATGCCGGTCACCACCTCGGCCGCTGCATCGACGAGCACGTTGTGATCGTTCGTATCGCCATGGATCACGCTGCGCCGCAGACCGGCCAGCATGGGGACTGCTGTGGTGCGGTGATACTCGGCCAACCCGTGGATCAGTGCACGCAACTCGACGTCGTCGACACGTGCCCCATGTTGGTCGATGACCGAGAGGGCGTTGCCGAGGTCCCAATGGAAGTCGCGATGCAACGCTTCGTGATCGAAGGTCATGAGCGCAGTGTCGATGCCGGCCACTGCTGCCCCGAGCGACTGCAGCATCAACCCGGTGCGCAGCGGGGTAGTGCCGAGCGTCATCCCAGGGAGCAGCGTGATGAGCCGGACAAGATGTCCCTGCGTCGACCCGATCTCGCCGCCCGCGACTAGCGGCATCGGCATTGGACAGATCTGCATCGAGGCGAGGTGATGCATCACCGCCTGTTCTGCCTCCAACACCGAACGATCCTCACCCGGATTGGCGATCTTGAGGACGTACTCGGCACCGCCCGATTTCGTGATCCGCACGTTCTGATCACGCTCACTCGGAAGTGCCGACGGAACGCCGTCGATCCCGAAGAGCTCACGACACATCGTCGCTGTCTCGTCGAGCGTGAACCGAGGCGCGCTTTCGACCGGCGTCACTGCACAACGTCCCGCTGCATGGCTGTCAGTTCGCGGCTGTGCAGCAACGTTGGCGGAGCCTGCTCTCGACGTCTTCACGGTTGACGTATCCGCCACACAACCGGCGCACACCGGTGTAGGCGAACCGACCGTGCAGCACCCGCCAGTTGTCGAACAGCATTGCTTCGCCCGGTGCGAGCACATGGCGCCACTGCATGACAGCATCGTTGGCGATGGTGTCGAACGTGCGCAGCGCGTTGTAGAACGCGAGCATCTCGTGCTCGTCCAGCAGGAAAGGAGCGCGGTCGTAGTCGTTGAACGAGACCTGCACCAGTTGGCCGGTGTGGTCGTGACGGAACACCGGCCGCGCCGCCATGAGGTGCGAACCGTCACCGATGTACTGACCTGGCACGCTCACAGCCGACAGGGTGGCAAAGTGCTCTGGCGCCTCGACCCGCATCCGGCTAGCAATATGAAAAGCATCAACCATCGTGCTCGCGCCACCGGTGCCGTCGAACTGCAGGCAGTGGAGTAACTGCACCCCAGGCGCGTCGTGCGAGTACGTACCATCGGTGTGCGGGCGAAGCTCGAGATTCGTGTACGCCGTATCGGCCTTGGTGAGGTCGGCTGTGAACTCCCACATCCCGCCGAAGATCGTTTCGCGCACGTACCCGATTCTGCGCAGCAGCGCCTCGGTCGCCGCAGCGGTAGGCGGCGTGTCGACGGCGAGGCAGAAGCCGAACTCGGCCGTCTTGGTGAGCCACTCCGCAACCCCATCGTCACTGTTCATCACGTGATCGAACGCCACCGTTGGCAGGTTGCCGTCGATGGACGCCGCATCCCACAGCGTGATCTCTGTCTCGACCGCTGCCCGCGGTGCCTGCGGCATCCGGTAGGCCTCCAGGAACCGCACCGGCAGCACAGAAGCAGCACTGGCATCGTTCCATGTGACGGTCACCGCGTCGTCGGCGACCCCGGCGGTCGTACCGGCAAGACCCTCCGGTAGCGAGGCGGTGAACAACTGCCGTTGCCCGGTGATGGGATGCAACGTGAGGTCATCGTGGGCATGGTCACGTATCCAAATCCACGGGTAGCGCGTCACGACTCCATCGTCCCATGTCACTTCCAACGAAACCTTCTGAAGCGAAACCGACGCGATGGTCCTCATACGACAAGATCCTACGGCTGCGGCGGCGCACACCGAACCAGCCGAAAGGCAGCGAGGATCGCCGCCACCGAGAGCGTGACGTCGGCGGTTGTGGTGGCATGGTTGCTGACGGAGATGCGCATGACCGCCTGGTTCCGCCAGATCGATCCGCCGAGCCAGCACGTGCCGTCGTTCTGTACCGCGGCGATGACTGCGCGCGTCAACGCGTCATCGTCATCGTCATCGTCGCCGTCGTTGTTGCCGGCAGTCTGCAGAAAGCGCACGAGCACCTGGTTGAGCACCACGTCGTTGAGCACCACCACGCCTGGCTCGGCAGCAAGGAGCTCGGCGAAGTGGCGGGCGTGGGCACAACACCGCTCGACGATCTCGGCGATGCCCTCACGACCGAGCGATGCGATCGCGGCGTAGACCGGCACACCGCGAGCGCGACGCGAGAACTCGGGATTCCAGTCGACCGGATCCCGATTGGTACCCGGCGCCGCTTGCGTCAGGTATGCAGCGGTGACCGTCATCGCAGCCCGGTGGGATTCGTGATGACGACAGATGATGACCCCACAGTCGTACGGGACGTTGAGCCACTTGTGGGCATCGGTCGACCACGAATCGGCTTGCTCGAGGCCGATCATGTCGCCTCGCGTCTCGGCCACCGCAGCCCACAACCCAATCGCACCATCGACGTGCAGCCATGCACCGTGATCGTGGGCAACAGCCGCGAGTTCGCCGACCGGATCGAGGGCGCCGGTGTTGACATTGCCTGTCTGGCAGCACACGATCGTGGGACCACCGGGGCCATCAGACAGGACGCGTTCCAGGTCGGCAGACAGCATCGCACCATTGGCATCGACGGCGACACGCTCGATGCAACGTGAACCGAGGCCGAGCAGCCGCGCCGCACGAGGGATCGTGACGTGAACCTCATCACCTACGACGAGCCGTATCGGCGGCGAGCCTCCGAGACCATTGGTCTCGACATCCCAGCCAACTGCAGCGAGCACATGATGGCGTGCGGCCGCGAGCGCTGTGGTGTTGGCCATCTGGCCGCCGGTGACGAACGCGAACGACGACTGCGACGGTAAGCCGAGCAGATCGATGATCCAACGGCCCGCGACTTCCTCGACGATCGCCGTGGCAGGGCTTGGCGAGAACAATGCCGTGTTCTGATCCCAAGCGGTCACGAGCCAGTCGGCACCGAGCGCAGCGGGTACCGAGCCTCCGATGACAAAGCCGAAGAACCGGCCCGAACCCATCCCCATCAAACCACCGCCCTCGACCGCGTCGCCGAGCCTGGTCAGCACGGTGCCCGCGTCGGTCGGGTGCTGCGGGGTCGGACCACCGAGAGACTCCCGAAGCTGCGTCGCTGTAGCCGTCGGACCAACCGGGCGATCACCCAAGCCTGAGCGATATGCAATTGCCCGTTCGGTAACTGCGCGCAGCACATCTGCCTCTTCCATCGCGACAACGTAGCGGACCACCGAGCTTTGGTCGTGAGATGTCGCTGAGCCGCATCTCATGACCAAAGCTCCACGGGGAAGTGCCGGAATGGTGCAGACTGTGCGGATGGGATTCGAAGTGCACGTGGTAGTCACTCTGTCGAAGTCGCCCAACGAGACGCTGATGACCGCGCTCGACCACCAGTTCGGGTCGGCCCACCACGATGCTGGGGCGAAACTGGTGACGATCTCCGAGCATGTTTCGGTGTCGAGCGAGGCCGACGCGATTGAGTTCGTCCGCAGCCTCGTACTCGCAGCGATACCACCCGGCTCGAAGATCACAGAAATGACCGCCACCCCCGGCTGATGAAGCCACCCGGACGCGCCCACGGCTGTTCGGCCCGCAACGACGCAGCGTTTGGTAGGTCGAGCCCCCTGAGGGGGGCCGCACCTACCAAACGCTGCGTCGTTGACTGGGCTGCGGGCTGGACTGGGCTGCGGGCTGGACTGGGCTCGAGTGGGCCGGAACTCAGGAGCGGGCGACGCGGATCTCTTCGAGCAGGGCGGCTGCAAGCCTGGCACGGTCGACCATCGTGTCGACGAGCACGTACTCGTGATCGGCGTGGGCACCGCCGCCCACCGCACCGAGGCCATCGAGGGTGGCAACGCCAACCGCTGCGGTGAAGTTGCCGTCGCTGCCGCCTCCAACGGCCATACCGCTCACAGCGGGCAGTCCGGCCCGGGCCGCAGCGCTCTGGGCCAGCGGGAACAGCGTGGCTGACGACGACTCGTGCATGGGTGGCCGATTGATGCCACCACGCACGTCGACCCGAGCCTCGGCGAGTGACGGTTGCAGCGAGGCCATCAACGCCTCGATCCGCTCCTTCTCTCCCGGTTCGACCACGCGGACATCGATCTTGACCCGCGTCTCGGCTGGCACCACGTTGTCGGCGGTACCGGCCGAGGCCATTGTCGGCGTCACGGTCGTTCCGGTGGCTGGATCGCCGAACGTTGCGACGCGGCCGATCAGTTCAGCTGCCGCAACGAGGGAGTTGACACCCTTTTCCGGCTCGAGCCCCGCGTGCGAGGCTCGGCCGTGTACGACCACTTCGAACGTGCCGGTGCCTTTGCGGGCTGTCTTCAGCGCACCGCCGTCGGCGCTCGGCTCGAACACCAAGACGGCACCGCACGCAAGCGCACGCTGTTCGATGTAGTCACGCGATGCACCCGAGCCAACCTCTTCGTCGGCGGTGATCAGGATCTCGATACCCGAGCGATCAGCGAGCGACGCGACCGCATGAATGGCCTGCACGATGCCGGCCTTCATGTCGAACACGCCGGGCCCGGTAGCGCGACCCTCGCTGATCGTGAATGGCCGAGCAGCAAGGGCTCCCACCGGAAAGACGGTGTCGTGATGGCCGACCATCAGCACCGAGGGCGTACCACCGCCCTGCCAGTGCACATGGGGACCCGCCGGGCTCTCGACGAGCACGGGGCGTGAGCCCAACCGTCGCTCCATCACGTCGGCGATCGCATCCGCCGAACGGGTCAAGGCCACCACGTCATACGAGGGCGACTCGATGTTCACGAGTACAGCAAGATCGTCCAACAGATCGGCGAGTTCCATGCCAGCAGTATCGCAGGTGCCACCACGACATGGCCCGGTTGCCTACGGCCTGCCATGATGCCGCAATGCGTACTCATAGTCTTCGTTGGTCACTCGGCCTCGCCATCGTCGGCCTGCTGGCTGCCTCCTGCAGCGACGGCTCGTCTACTGCGCCCATCACCTCACCTGCTGTGGCGTCGACAACCACCAGCACTACACCCAAGCCCGCCGAAACCGGCGCGACCGACGCGGTCAGCACCTCGCCGGCTGAAACCACGACGTCCACGACGTCTGCCACTACCACGACGACCATTGGGCTGGCAAAGGCTACGTTCGTCGTGCAGCCCGGCACGGAACAGGTTGCGATCCTCGATGCTGTCCCGGGTACGGCCGTCAGTCTGATCGATGCCACCGGTGAAGAAGCGGCTTCCGGTTCAGTCGACGAGCAAGGATCGCTGTTGTTCCGCGACATCACACCCGGCGACGACTACCTGCTGCGTACCAGAGACGAAGAGTCCGCACCATTCACGGTCGCCGACCCATCGGTGCATCCCGATGCTGCCCTGTACTCGCGACAGGACCAACTTCGCGCAGGAGGCTTCGGATACATCGTCACTCGCGACGGAACCACGCTCAGCGCCAACGTGGTGTTACCAGGTCCGGCAGAGAATGGGCCGTACCCAACCGTCGTGGAGTACAGCGGCTATCAGCCGAGTGATCCCGGAAGTGCGCAGTTTGCGCAGATCTACACGGCGATGGGCTTTGCCTACGTAGGTGTGAACATGCGCGGCACCGGCTGTTCCGGCGGCTCGTACCGGTTCTTTGAGACGGTGCAGAGCCTCGACGGCTACGACGCGATCGAGGCCGTTGCGGCCCAGCCCTGGGTGATGGATCATCAGGTCGGCATGGTCGGGATCTCGTATCCGGGCATCAGCCAGTTGTTCGTCGCAGCCACCCAGCCCCCCAGTTTGGAGGCGATCACGCCACTCAGCGTGCTCGACGACAGCTACCGGTCCACGCTGTACCCGGGCGGCATCTTGAACACCGGGTTTGCGGTGAAATGGACTCAAGACCGCGTGGACAGCGCTAAGCCGTACGGGCAGGCCTGGAGCAAGAAGCGTGCAGACGGCGGCGACACCGTTTGTGCCGACAATCAGCTGGTCCGGCTGCAGAACCCCGACCTCCTGCAAGAGATCAGGGACAACCCGTACTATTCGAGTCCGCTCGGCGACAGTCTCGCTCCGGCCACGTTCGTCGACAAGATCACGGTGCCGGTGTTCATCGCCGGAGCATGGCAAGACGAGCAGACCGGTGGCCACTTCCCGGTGATGCTGGCGAACTTCACGGGCTCGCCACATGTGTTCGCGACCCTGACGAACGGCCTACATACGGAGTCGATCATGCCTGGCGTGTTCCAGCGATATGCCGAGTTCTTGCAGTTGTACGTCGCCAAGCAGGTGCCTGACATGACGGCCGTCAACGGCATCGTGCCCGTGCTCGGGAACACGATCAGTGGCGTCGGCGACTTCCCCTCATTCGACAATCGCTTTGCCGGGAACACGTACGAACAGGCGCTCGCCGCGTTCGAGGCCGAGCCGGAAGTGCGGATCAACTTCGAAGAAGGTGCGGCCGACGGGCTAGCACCCGGCACGCCATTCCCGAGGTTCACGGCGGACTTTGCGTCTTGGCCGGTGCCAACGGCGGTGGCTACTAGTTTCTACCTGAACGACAACGGCGTGATGACTGACGCACCGCCAACGGCCGAGCGACCATGTGCGTGCTCGTACGTCGCCGACCCGACCGTCCTACCACAGACCTTCTACACGGGCGACAGCAACGCGATCTGGCAGGCCACCACGACCTATGACTGGCAACCGATCCCGGATGGGACAGGGCTCGGCTACGCGACCCCACCACTAGCGTCCGACACCGTGATCGTGGGCTCCGGCTCGGTCGATCTATGGATTCGAGCCGACAAAGACGGTGCACCCGTAGGCGACACCGACCTCGAGGTAACCATCAGCGAGATTCGCCCCGACGGCCAGGAGGTCTACGTCCAAAGCGGTTGGCTGCGCGCCTCACAGCGCGCACTCGACGAGCAGGCGAGTACCGATCTCCACCCGGTGCACACGCACCTGGAGGCCGACGCCTCACCGCTTCCGGCCGGCGAACTGACCCCGGTGCGCGTCGAGTTGTTCCCGTTCGCGTATGCATTCCGCGCCGGTTCGCAGATCCGACTCACCATCGACGCGCCCGGCAACAATCGGCCCGTCTGGGTCTTCAACACCATCTCGGCCGGTGAGACCGTGACCATCGACCACTCGGCGAACCACCCATCGCGCGTTGTCCTGCCTGTCGTCAGCGGAGTGGCAGTGCCACCTGGCTTGGCCGCCTGCGGATCGCTGCGTGGGCAGCCATGTCGTGCGTACGTCCCTGCATCCAGCGGCGGCTGATCGCGAGCTGGTTCTTCGTAGGATGCTGCCGTGACAGCAGATCGGCCGTCTTTCTCGGTGTCAATCGGCTGTACGTGCCGTTGATCGACGTTTCCCGCCTGATGTGTCGGAACCTCGCCGTATGCACGATCCTTATGGCCGGCGGCCCAGCCCTCGACACTGCCAACTCCAGTGACATCCCGCTCGTGTCGCGGATCAGCCCCGTCATCTCAGCTGCTAGGGCCACCACTCCGGCCATCCGTGTGCAGACCGACCCGGTTACGACGTGTCAACGGATCGCCACCAACGTCGCTGCCCGCCGCCCGGACTCGACGCAGTTGGTGATCGTCCGTACTGCCGCATGGACCGACACCACGGCCACGGTGGAGATTGCCGACCGCTCGGGAACGGGCTGGATCTGCAGTACTCCCATGGCGGCCCGCCTGGGCAGACAGGGGTGGCGCCCGCTACCCGACCGGCGCAGCGGCGATGACACCACCCCGGCCGGGGTGTTTCCGCTCGGCACGATGACCGCCCCGGACGGCCGGCCGTTCTCGTTCTTCGGCAACGACGCCGACCCCGGCGTCATTGCCGGCAACTACCGACCCGTACAATCCGGTGACTGCTTCGGAGCAACGCCGAACACCACCGGCTACGGCCATCTTCGCGACGACATCTCATGTCCTGGTCCCGACGACGAGTACCTCCCGAACATCGGCCCGTACACCACCGTCGCCTTGATCGGGGCGAACATGGAGCCCGACGTGTCAGGAGACGCCCCTGGCGAACCGCCGTATGCGGCGGCGATCTTTCTACACCGGTTCACCTACGTCAACACCGCAGCGTTGACCGGTCCGACGAAGCCGACGTCCGGCTGTGTGTCGTTGGCGCAGCACGATTTGACCTCGGTGTTGCTTCGGCTCCGGCCTGGCGCACAGTTCGCAATGGGACCAACCGACTGGTTGCTGACGCAGGCCTGACGTTTGCCTTCTCTTACCGTAGCGATCACGGGTTCAGGCCACATATCGCCCACAACGGGACCTACACGACAGCGCGGGCCTTCTCATGAGTCGCGTCCTCATCGCACCGAGGATTCAACGGCGGCGCCGTCAGACCCTGCTTGACATAGGAGGACCAACACCTGGTCGTGATCCTCGCTGGCGGCGCGGTGGCCGAGTCTGGCTCCGCACCCAGCGTCGGCCGCGTTGATCGCGGCGTGGATCGCCAAGCTTGTCGCCGCCGTGCAGCGGCCTTCGGCGAACTCGTTCACTGCTGCAGCTGCATACTCCTCGGACTTGCCAGCGTAGGCGCGAACCTGCGCTAGGGAGACGGGTCGCGACTTCATCGGTCTAGCCATGCTCAGTGCCCGCTAGGTCGTCGAGCGTCAGGCCGTGAACGATCCGGCCGTCAGGTCGAATGCCGTGCCACACAGCCCGCCGCCCCTGTAAGCGTGCTGCGATCTCGCCGATGGGTACTTCAAGCACCTCAGCGGAGTTGATGACACTGTCGGGGGGCACCGCCAACATGGCGGTCGCATTGCCAATGTCGGCGAGGACCCTCTCGCTGGCTGCTGCCAGATCCAGCACGGCCCGGGCTGCCACGTGGCCGGCGAGCACGGCAAGCACCCGTCCTTGGGTACCGGGGATGACGGCCGAGATCGGGTGGAGGAAGTCCGTGTCGGCAAGAAACCTCCTACACATCATAAATGAATCGATCGTTCCGTATATGTGGTGTGTTTCAGGTGACCGGAGTCATGCGTTGACGAGACCCAGGACTTCGTCGAAGCCTTCTTGGAGGCAGCGCAGAAACTCGTCCGGATCGGGGATTGCTGCTGCATCGGTGTTGACGCCGATACAGCACACACCCCGGTACGACATCAACGTCACGTTGACCGACGAGCCGGCGGTGGGGCCGAACGGGTAGAGGCGCAACACCTCGGCGCCGGTGAGGTACATCGGCGTCGGCACCCCAGGGACGTTGCTGGCGAGGAAGTCGACGTGTTTCAGCATCGAGCCGATCACGCCGCGCGGCATGGCGTTCAACACTCCGGCGATGGCCTCGGTATGCGCGAGCGACCGCTCCCTGCGGATACCGCCGGCCACCTTGTGCAGTTCCGCGATTCGCTCCGCCGGATCCACCAATCCGGCGGGCACGACGAACCGCATCACCGTCACATGATTTCCGCCGGCTGGATCGTCGTCTGACCGCAAGCTGACCGGCATGGCCACCCGGAGCTCGGCCGCCTCGGCCCCGTGGTGCTCGTGGTACTTGCGTAGCCCCCCGGTGATCCCGGCGAGGAACCCGTCGTTCAAGGAACCCCCCGCTGTCTTCGATGCCCGGCGGAGGGCGTCGACGGGCACTTCGAGGGTACGGAGGTGGGAGGCAAGCATCCGGTCGCGCATGACGGGCGAGAGCGTCGTGAACGTCGGAGCAACCACCCTGCCGATCGACCGTGCGGTCTCGATCATGTCGACCGCAGCCTGCTGCGGATGACGGATCGCCTGCAACAACGACGGGAACACCGACTTCACCTGCGCGCGCACGAGGTGCACGACGCCGTTGATGTCGTGCTCCACCACGTCGCGCAGCATCGACACCGAAGAATTCGTCCGGGGCGTCGGGAGCCGATCGGGATGCGGTGGCTGAGGTGCATCCGCCTCGAAGTCGTACAGATGGGCAGCGAGTTGCACCGACCCGATGCCGTCGGTGAGCACGTGATGGGCCTTCATCACGAAACCGGCGCGGCCACCATCGAGGCCCTCGACCAGAGTGAACTCCCACAGTGGGCGAGCGCGGTCGAATCCCGACATCGCTGCCGTCCTGGCGTAGTCCAACAGGTCCTGCTCGCCCGCCGGGCTCGGTAACTGCACGCGGCGCAGGTGATAGCCAAGGTCGAAGTCGGCATCGTCGACCCATCGCAGCGTGGTCGGATGCAGCGGGACGGACACCACCTTCTCGCGCAGCGCCGGTACCTGGGTGATCGCGTGCTCGACGCGAGCGACCATATCGGGCCACGACGGAGCATGGTCGAGCACGGCAACTGCCAAGATGGTCGAACGCAACAACGGGTCGGCCTCGACCATCCACATGATCGCGTCGATCTGGCTGAGATAGCCCTGCTCGTGGCCCCCCATCTCTGCTCCTCCTCTCTGACCAACGTCGGTACGGCCACTACTCACGGTAGGGGGCACACCGACACCTCCGGTAGGGCCGAAAGCCCCTGGTTGGCGCGCGCAGTCCGCCGTACCGTGCTGAGGGAAACCACGTTCGCGGCTACTTGTTGTCGCTGACGCCCGATGGATACGAGGTGCCATGACCAACGACAGCACGGCGAGCAGTACCAGCACCATCCCATCCGTCACGCACACCCGGGTGGTGGTCGACGGAAACGAGGCTGCGGCACGTGTGGCCCACCTCACCTCGGAGGTGATCGCGATCTATCCGATCACTCCGGCTTCGGCGATGGGCGAACTTGCCGATGACTGGAGCGCGAAGGGCCGCACCAATCTGTGGGGTGCGGTACCCGAGGTGGTCGAGATGCAGAGCGAGGCGGGAGCGGCAGGCACGCTGCACGGCGCCATCACACGGGGTGCGCTCGGCACCACGTTCACGGCCAGCCAGGGCCTGCTGTTGATGCTGCCGAATATGTTCAAGATCGCCGGCGAACTCACGCCGACCGTCATCCACGTGGCAGCGCGCACGATCGCCACCCACGCGCTCAGCATCTTCGGCGACCACAGCGACGTGATGGCGGCGCGTACAACCGGCTTCGCAATGCTCTGCGCCAGTTCCGTGCAGGAGGCCGCCGACTTCGCAACCGTCGCTCACGCGGCCACGCTCGAGACCCGGGTGCCGTTTCTGCACTTCTTCGACGGATTCCGCACCAGCCATGAGATCGACACGATCGAACAACCCAGCACGGAAACGATCACGGCGCTGATCTCGAACGAGCGGGTTCGCGAGCATCGAGCGCGCGGTCTCGACCCCGACAGACCCGTATTGCGCGGCAGCGCGCAGAACCCCGACGTCTTCTTCCAGGCACGCGAAGCGTGCAACCCGTACCACGAGGCCGTGCCAGGTGTCGTGCAGACCACCATGGACCACCTCGGCGAGTTGACGGGCCGCCACTATCACCTGGTCGACTATCACGGCGCGCCAGATGCCGACCGTGTGATCGTGATCATGGGTTCTGGTGCTGGGGCAGTCCGCGAGACGGTCAACGAACTGTGCCGCTCTGGTGAGCGTGTCGGAGTCGCCATCATTCGTCTCTTCCGACCGTTCCCCACCGAGGCGCTGCTGGCGGCACTACCGCCCAGCACGCGGACCGTTGTCGTACTGGACCGCACGAAGGAGCCGGGTGCCCCCTTCGAGCCGCTACACCTCGATGTGCTGGCTGCACTGTGGCACAGCCAGTCCGACAACTGGGGTAGCGGTCAGGCCCCGCGGGTGTTCGGCGGCCGGTATGGGCTGAGCAGCAAGGAGTTCACCCCCGCGATGGTCAAGTCCGTCTTCGATGAGGCGACACGCGAGCAACCCCGCAACGGGTTCACCGTCGGGATCATCGACGATGTGAGCCACACCAGCCTTGCGGTCGACCCGTCGTTCAGCACCGATCGGGCCAGGGTCCGCGCCGTGTTCTACGGCCTCGGCTCAGACGGCACCGTAGGCGCGAACAAGAACACGGCCAAGATCGTGGGCACCAACACCGAGCTTCATGTGCAGGCCTACTTCGTGTACGACTCGAAGAAGGCCGGGTCGATGACGGTGAGCCACCTTCGATTCGACCCCGAGCCGATCCAGAGCACCTACCTCATCGACCGGGCAACGTTCGTCGGTGTGCATCAATGGAGCTTCCTCGAACGGATGGATGTGCTCGGCGTCGCAGCGCCGGGGGCAACCGTGTTGATCAACAGCCCGTACCCGCCCGAGGAAGTCTGGGACCGGCTGCCCGTCGAGATCCAGGCCGCAGTGTTGGAAAAGGGGCTTCGGTTGCACACCATCGATGCCGCTGCGGTCGCCAAAGCGGTGGGCCTCGGTGGCCGCGTCAACACCGTCATGCAGACGTGCTTCTTCGCGCTCGCCGAGGTACTGCCGACAGCGCAGGCCATCGCTCAGTTGAAAATCGCCATCGCCGCCACCTACGGCAAACGTGGCACTGTGGTGGTCGAACGCAACGTTGCCGCGGTCGACGCGACGATCGCCGAACTGTTCGCCGTTCCCGTCGGTGCCGCAGCCACCTCGACCACACACCGGCCGCCCCCGGTACCGGCGAACGCTCCTGACTTCGTACAGCGGGTGATCGCGCGGATCCTGGCCGGCGAGGGCGATCTGCTCCCGGTGAGCGCACTGCCCGCAGACGGCACGTTCCCGACGGGGACCGCGAAGTATGAAAAGCGCACAATCGCGATCGAGATTCCGGTGTGGGAGGAAGACCTGTGCATCGATTGCGGCAAGTGCGCGATCGTGTGCCCACACGCCGCAATCCGGATAAAGGTGTATGAGCCGTCCGCGCTCGACAGCGCGACATCGGTCTTGAAGACCAAGTCGTTTCGTAGTCGCGAGGTACCGGGGTTATCGCTCACCGTGCAGGTCGCGCCGGATGACTGCACGGGTTGTGGCCTGTGCGTGACCGCATGCCCAGCGCACGACAAGAGCGAGGTGAAGCGCAAGAGCCTCAACCTTCGCCCGATCGGCGATCACCTCGAGCAGGAGCGTGCGGCGTGGGACGAGTTCGTCGACGTTCACGAAGCCGACCCCGCTCAGTGGGATCCCGCCTCGGTGAAGTCGAGCCAGCTGCGGATCCCACTGTTCGAGTTCAGTGGCGCTTGTGCCGGATGCGGAGAGACGCCCTACCTCAAGCTGCTCACGCAACTGTTCGGCGACCACCTGCTGATCGCCAACGCCACCGGGTGTAGCAGCATCTACGGCGGCAACCTGCCCACCACTCCCTACACGGTCAATGCGCAGGGACGCGGGCCGGCCTGGAGCAACAGTCTGTTCGAGGACAACGCTGAGTTCGGCCTTGGCATTCGGCTCGGTATCGAGGCACACCGCAATGCCGCACTCGGGCTCCTCGGCCAACTCGGCGACCTGCTCGATCCTGCCCTGGTCGAAGCAGTACGCGAGGGTGTCGAGCAAACCGGCGATGCGGCTATTCGTGCGCAGCGCGAACGGCTCGACGTGGTGCGCGATGCGCTCGGCTCCGTTGACCATCCTCAGGTAGGGCAATTACTCGATCTCGTCGGATCGCTGGCCCGCAAGAGTGTCTGGATCGTCGGCGGAGACGGCTGGGCCTACGACATCGGGGCGGGCGGCCTCGATCATGTGCTCGGCAGCGGTCGCAACGTGAACATCCTCGTGATGGACACCGAGGTGTATTCCAATACCGGAGGACAGGCATCGAAGGCAACACCGCGCGGGGCGATCGCCAAGTTCGCGGCAAGCGGCAAGGGCACGTCGAAGAAGGATCTCGGTCTTGAAGCAATGAGCTACGGCGACGTCTACGTGGCTCACGTTGCAATGGGGGCGAGCGACGTGCAGACCGTGAAGGCGTTGTTGGAGGCCGAGGCATGGCCCGGTGTGTCGTTGGTGATCGCGTACAGCACCTGCATCGCCCATGGGTTCGACATGTCTCGCTCGATGACCCAGCAGAAAGCCGCCGTACAAAGCGGCCATTGGCCGTTGTACCGGTACCACCCTGGCGATGGTCAGGCCACGCAGCCCTTCCATCTCGACAGTGCGGCGCCTTCTCTGCCGTACGCCGAGTTCTTCGCCAGCGAAGCGCGGTTCGCGATGTTGCAACGCACCGACCCCGAACGGGCTGCGATGCTTCAGCAACTGGCCGCAGCCGATGCTGCGGGGAGGTGGAGGCACTACGAACAGCTTGCTGGCGTCGAGCGATCCGCGCCTGCACACGTGGCCGCTACCACTACGCCAATGACGCCCGCCGCCACCACCACCGCTACTGATGGCGAGACGGAGGACGAGTCATGATCGACCTGACCACCCGTTACCTGGGCTTCACACTGCGCAGCCCGATCGTCGCATCATCGAGTCCTGCCACCGGCGACCCGGCGCTGTGGGAGCGACTGGAAAACGCTGGCGCCGGTGCCATCGTCTTGCCGTCGCTGTTCGAGGAGCAGATCGAGCACGAGGCGTTCACTATCGATGCCACGCTCGACGCGGGCACCAACAGCTTCGGCGAGGCACTGAGCTACTTGCCGGAGTACGACGACTACGACACCGGCCCGTTCCGCCATCTGACGCTGGTGGAGCAGGCCCGCAACCGCTTGACGATCCCGGTGATCGCCAGCCTCAACGGCACCACCACGGGAGGTTGGGTGCGCTACGCACACCACCTGGTCGACGCCGGCGCTCAGGCGATCGAGTTGAACCTCTACGACGTCGTGGTGGACCCCATGCACAGCGCAGCCGATGTGGAGCGGAGGTACCTCGAACTCGTGCAGGCGGTCCGAGCCGAGATCAAGGTACCGCTCGCCGTGAAGCTCAGCCCGTGGTTTACGGCTCTTGGCAATTTCGTGCGCGGGCTCGAACAGGCCGGCGCCGACGGCGTGGTGCTGTTCAATCGGCTGTACCAACCCGACATCGACCTCGCCACGCTCGACGTGACGCCGCGTCTGCACCTGTCGACATCGTCCGAGTCGCGCCTGCCGTTGCACTGGATCGGCATTCTGCGCGGCAACACGACGTGCTCGCTCGCCGGCACGACCGGCGTACACGATGGTTCCGATGCGCTAAAGCTGTTACTGGCGGGGGCAGACGTGGCAATGACCGCGAGCGCGTTGTTGCGCCATGCCCCGGAACGGATCGGTGTGATCTTGGAGTGGATCCGCGACTGGATGATCGAGCGCGACTACGACAGCATCGAGCAACTGAAGGGAAGCGTCAGTCGCGGCAATGTTGCCGACCCGGCCGTCTATGAACGGGCGAACTATTACCAGATGCTGCAGAGTTGGCCCCACCACTGAGCACTGAGCACTGAGCACTCAGCACCGATCGGTGCATCAGTTTCGCTGACTGACGCGCCAGGCATCCTGACTGTCGACACTGGCAGTCGTGGTTCGACAGATCGTTCGCTACCGTCGCGACTTGTGAACACCCGTCACCTCCTCCCGTCCGCGAAGATCGCCGAATTCCTCGCGACGACGGATGCCCCCACGCCGTTCGTGGTGATCGATGTCGACCTTGTCGAGCAGCGTTATCGCGAACTCGTCACCGCCATACCCAGTGCGAATGTGTACTACGCGGTCAAGGCCAACCCGGGGCTTCCGCTACTCGAGCGCCTTGCTGCATTGGGTTCCGCATTCGACGTGGCCAGCCCCGCTGAGATCGACCGGTGTCTCACCGTCGGAGCCGACCCGGCGCTCATTTCCTACGGCAACACCATCAAGAAGCGCCGCGACATCGAATACGCAGTGTCTTGCGGCGTCAGCCGGTTCACCATCGATGCGCAGCCTGAACTCGACAAGCTGATAGATGTAGCACCGGCTGCCTCGGTGTGCGTACGGCTGCGTCATGAATGTGGCGGAGCCGACTGGCCCCTGTCACGCAAGTTCGGTTGCGACGCTCCCGATGTCGAGCGACTTCTGGTCGCTGCGAGCGAGGCGGGCATGCAGTCCGGGGTGTCGTTCCACGTCGGCTCACAACAGCGCGACCTCGGCGCATGGGACGAGACGCTCGAAGTCGTGGCCCACATCGTCGGGCGCGCCCGCGACCGTGGGGCGATGCCCAGCTTCTTGAACCTTGGCGGTGGCTTTCCCGGTACGTATCTTGAAGATGCGCCGCCGATCCACGCCTACGGCGGCGCCGTCAGGGATGCGCTCGCGCTGTGGTTCCCCGAAGGCCTCGACGAGATCATGATCGAACCCGGCCGCTACCTTGCCGCCGATGCGGGCGTGCTGCGCAGCGAAGTGGTGCTGGTCTCGCGCCGCTCACCAGAAGATGACGTGCGCTGGGTCTACCTCGACTGCGGCAAGTTTCATGGTCTCGCTGAAACCATGGACGAGGCGATCCGTTACCGGCTCCGCACGCCGCATGATGGCACCCCCACCGGCCAGGTCGCACTCGCCGGGCCAACATGCGACTCTGCCGACGTGTTGTACGAAAAGACCGCGTATGAGTTGCCACTTGCTCTTGCCGAGGGTGACATGGTCGACATCTTGTCGGCGGGCGCCTACACCACCACCTACAGCTCCGTCGGGTTCAACGGCTTCCCGCCCTTGGACGAGCACTTCGTCTGAGGCGGCTCGTGGCGGCAGACGCGAGGACGCGAGGCTGGATTGAGCCGCACGTGGTGAGACCGGCGAGACTGACGGATATGAACGACACCGTCACCGTTTCCTCCATCTCGCACGACGGTCAAACAGATGCCATCGAGGTGGCTGTCACCGCGTTCCTCGCGGCACACGATCCGACGCAGATGGACAACATCACGTTCCGCGGATACCGGTACGACGCGGGACTGGCGTGGGTTCATTTTCCCAAGGGGTTCGGCGGACACGGCGTGCGACCCGAATTGAATCGTCTCGTCGAAGAGCGGCTGCGTAAAGCCGGTGCAGCAGCGCAGGACCCGGCAACGTTCTTCATCGCACTCGCCGGCCCGACCATCGTCACCCACGGCTCCGACGATGTGAAGAACCGGTTTCTACGCCCGATGTTCACGGGTGAAGAGAAGTGGTGCCAACTGTTCAGCGAGCCCGGCGCCGGGTCCGACTTTGCCGGTCTCGGCACAAGGGCCCAGCACGACGGCGACGAATGGATCATGAACGGGCAAAAGGTGTGGAACACGCTCGCCCACCTCGCTGATTGGGGCATGCTCGTCACTCGCACCGATCCCGATCAGCCCAAGCACAAGGGCATGACGTACTTCGCGCTCGACATGCATGCGCCCGGCGTCGAGGTGCGCCCGCTGCGCCAGATCACGGGCGAAGCGGAGTTCAACGAGGTCTACATGACCGATGCCCGGGTGCCCGACGCACATCGCATCGGTGAGGTCGGCGAAGGCTGGCGTGTTGCGCTCACCACGCTCATGAACGAGCGTTCTGCCATCGGCGGCGGCGGAGGCGGAACCGGGCGCCGCAAAGGGCCGATCGACGACACCATCGCGATTTGGAAAGAACTCCCTGCGGATCAGCGCACCGGGGCCCGACGCGACCAGCTGATGAAGCTGTACATCTCATCCGAGACGCAGCGCCTCACCAATGCCCGAGCATCGGCCAAGGCAAAGGCCGGAAACCCTGGGCCCGAGATGTCCATTTCCAAGTTGGCGATGGCCGAGTTCAACAAGTTGGTCACCGAGTTCTCGATCGATCTCCTCGGCGCTAACGGTCTGATCGGCTACGACTTCACATTCCGCCGACCCGACACGCTGTCGGTGGATGGATCCGAGGGCGGTATCCGCCACTCGTTCCTACGATCACGAGCAAACTCGATCGAGGGCGGAACGTCGGAGATCATGCGCAACATCCTCGGCGAGCAGGTGCTCGGGTTGCCCGGAGAGCCACGAGTCGACAAAGACATCGCGTGGATCAAGGTCCCGCGCAGCTGATGGGCACCCAACCACCCACCCAACACCACCAGCTTTGGTCGTGAGATGTCGCTGAGCGACATCTCAGAACCAAAGCTGGCAGGCGACCGGTCAAGGAGTCGCCAGCCTTAAGGCAGTGAGCCCGCGAATGACGAACGTCGGGTGGTAGCTCGGCTCCTCCACCAGGCGCAGCCCGGGGAAGCGCTTCGCGAGACCGGCGAGTGAGACCTCGATCTCCTGACGGGCCAAGGGCGCCCCGACGCAGAAATGGATGCCGCCGCCGAACGCGATGTGCGCAGGGTCGCCGCGGCCGGCGTCGAAGGTGTCGGCACCGGCGAAGCGGCGAGGGTCACGCTCGGCTGCGCCGAACAGCATCGCCACTTCCTGGCCGACCTCGAAGGTTTGCCCGGCGATCTCGACGCCCGGTTCGAGCACCCACCGTTCGAACAGCTGCAGCGGCGAGTCCCAACGGAGCATCTCCTCGACCGCCGTCTTGGTGTCGACATCACCGTCGACCACCCGTCGCCACTCCTGCGGGTGGTGCATGAATGCGCGCATTCCGTTGCCGAGGGTGTTGACGGTGGCCTCATGCCCGGCTTCGAGCAACACCATCGTGGTCGAGACGATCTCGTCCTCGCTGAGCGTGTCACCCTCGTCCTCGACGCGCACCAGTTCACTGATCAACAGACCGTCGGGCGACCGACGCTTTTCGGCGATGAGCGCCTTGGTGTAGTCGGTGTAATCGGCGGCGGCCTGGTTCGCTGCTACCCGCACCGCCTCCGACGTCGACAGTTCGTACATCTTCACGATTGCGTGCGACCAGTCGAGCAGCAGCTGAGTGTCGCTGCGTGGCACGCCGAGCATCGAACAGATCACCGCCACCGAGTACGGCTGCGCGTAGTCGGCGAGCAGGTCGAACTCGCCGAGATCAGCGCAGCGGTCGAGCAACTCCTCCGAGAATCCAGCGAGCGCGGGGCGCAGCGCGGTCACGGCCCTCGGGGTGAATACCTTGCTCACCAAGCGACGCAGGCGAGTGTGGTCCGGCGGCTCGAGGCACAGCAGCGACCAGCGCTCGTGCTGGTGGAACGCTGCCCACCGCGGATCCGGCTCTGGCTTGCCGACCTCGGCGTGCGTGAACAAGTGGCTGTAGCTGCGGCCGAGCCGACGATCGCGCAACGTTTCGAAGACGTCCTGGAAGCGGGTCAGCGTCCATTGGCCGGTGTTCGGGTTGAGGAAGATCGGCGTCGCCTCGCGCAACTCGTTCAACACGGGATACGGGTCGGCGATGAACGCTGGATCATCGACGTCGAAGCGGGCGACGATGCTGTCCAAGTTGGTCACCGGGCCACCGTATTCCACTCACACAGCAACGATGTCGATCAGGTGCTCGATGCCGACAAGATCGGCCGCGTTCCGCGTGTAGAGCCGAGCTCCGTGGGCGTGCGCGGTCGCAGCGATCAAGAGGTCCATCACCCGGGACCTCGGTTGGCGGCCTGTCCCGGCAACCGCAGCGGCGAGTTGGCCGTAGCTGATCGCCACATCATCATCCACCGGGAGTGCGTCGAACTTCCGCTGTACCTCCGAGAGCCGCCGCAATCGCTCCGCTCGAATGGCGCCGTCAGCGGTGAACAACACGCCGAAGTGCAGCTCGGCGAGCGAGGCCACGCTGATCGCAAGCTTCCCTTCCAACTCGGGCACGTCGGTCGCGATCAATACGCTGGTGTCAAGCAGTGCCTTCATCGCGGCGCTCCCAGGGATTCGAGATGGACTGATCGATCACGTCCCGGTCGCGCTCCCAGTTTGGATCTGGCCGACCGGCAAACAGGTCCGAGATATCACTCCACCGCTGCCAACGTTTCGGGGCCGCCGGAACCATCCGGGCGGCGAGGCGACCGGCGACCGTGATCTCGATCTCTTCTCCGAGCTCGACCCGTCGGACGAGTTCGGATGCATCTTGGCGCAGCTCTCGGAGGCCGATCGTCGTCATCTCCGCAATAATAGCACAAGTGCTACATGAAGACAACGAGGCGGTGACAGGTCAGTGCATCGCCGCGTCGAACTGTGGTCGGCTCTCGGCCCACCAGGCACGACGCCGGTCGAACCGGCCCATACCGCCGAACGAGTTCCACATCTCGATGAAGTTCACGTCTCCAGCTTGAACCCGGCGAAACTCGAACTCGCCACCGCGGCCAATCGATTCGTGCAGGACCTGCACCAACTCGCTGCGCTCGGAGGCGAGCAAGCCGTACTCGTCGGCGACGAGCCGCAGACGTCCCGGTAGGTCGGCTGGCCGCCAACCGAGGCGGCTGCAACTCTCGTCGTCGATCGGAACACACATTCGAGCGAAGCAGGCGAGGTCGTACACCGGCCGGCCCGGCGAAGCAAAGTCGAAGTCCAACAAGCCAACTGCTTGACCATCTCGGAACACGACGTTCTCCAAGCACACGTCGTTATGGCAAACGATCGTGCCGCCGGTTGGGTCCGCCGTCTCAACACTCCAGGTGTCGCTATCTTGCGGCTCGAAGACTCGGGCAGCGTCGTGGAACCGGCGGATCAGGCGGGCGATCGACCCGAGCGCATCGTCGGTTCGCGCCCAGTCGGGATATGGCGGCAGTGGCACATCCCCGGTGATGAAGCGAAGTCGTTCCCGGCCATCCGCGTCGACGCCAATGGGCTGCGAGGCCCCGTCGAAGCCTGCCTCGCCGATAGCGCTGAGGAACCGGTGAATCGTGGGCGTGTTCGGGTTCGAGGGACGCAACACGAACTCCCCTGAGCGCACCACGGCACCGGCGTTCGCGACGCCGCCTTTCAACTGGATCTCCACAACGCCAGTATCGCCTCGCTGCACCGTTCTCCCGTGCGTCTGTTCGCGAGAAGTTGACGATCACGCAGTGCTTCAGGGCTGACCTTTGGCGTTGGGTTGTTGCCAATGACAGCCAAACGCCAAACGTCACGAGATTCTGCTTGTATCCCATCGGAGAGCGACCGCGATCAGGACAAGGACCTCGGGATATGCAAGCACCGCCCGCTTCGGCGCAAGCACGGCTCGACTGCGAATTGGGCGACCCTTGCCGCATAGGGTTGGAACGGCGCGAGGAGGCCTTATGACAACGATCGACCTGGATACCTACGACCCGATGGACCGCGAGGTTCAGCAATGCCCGTACCCGTACTACTCCGCACTTCGTGAGCACGGTCCGTTGTTCCGCCACGAGCAAACGGGCATGTACTTCGTCTCACGCCTCGAGACCATGCGCGTCGTGCTCCGCGACACCGAGACGTTCTCGTCGAAGTTCTCCAGTGCGGGTACGGCTCCACCCGCCGAGCTGATGGCCGAGCTCTCACAGCTTGCCCACCAAGGTGTCCCGCGTGTCGACACGATGCTCACCATCGATCCGCCAGCCCATACCCGGTACCGCAAGACGGTCGCGGCGGCGTTCAACGTGCGCCGCATTCAGGCACTTGCGCCACGGGTCCGCGAGATCGCCGATGAGCTGATCGACAGCTTCCCGCTCGAGGGTCCGGTCGATTACATGAACGCATTCGCCGTGCCCTTGCCCGTACGAGTCATCTCGCACATGCTCAACGTGCCACCCGAACGCGAAGCCGACATCAAGCGGTGGTCAGACGATGCGGTCGCGGCTCTCGGCACGCGCCTCACCGCCGAGCGAGTGATTGAAGCAGCCCGCGGGGTACTCGACTCTCAACTGTTCTTTTTGGCCCAGTTCGCCGACCGCCGAGAATCACCGCGCGACGACTTCCTCACCGACCTGGTGAACGCATCGTTCGAAGACGTTGATGGCTCGACCAGGCTCCTCAACGATCCCGAGATCTTCTCGATCGTCCAGCAGCTCATGGTTGCCGGCAACGAGACCACTACGAAGTTGTTCACCGAGGGCATGAAGCTGCTGCTCGAGCACCCGGCGTGGTGGCAGCGGATCAAGGCCGATCCAACGCTCATCCCCGCCGTCGTCGAGGAAGTGTTGCGCATGTCGAGCCCCAACCAGGGACTGTTCCGCGTGGTCACTCGCGACACCGAACTCGAGGGTGTGCAATTGAACAAGGGTGATCGCCTGTGGGTGATGTTCGGCGCTGCCAACCGTGACGAGCGGGCCTTCACCGCTCCTGAGGAGTTCAATCCCGAGCGCGAGAACCTCACCCAGCACATCGCGTTCGGGTTCGGCGCCCACTTCTGCATCGGGGCCCCGCTGTCCCGCCTCGAGGCCCGAATCGGGTTCGAGGCGTTGTCCGAACGACTGACCGAGGTCGACTTCGCCCCCGGCAACAGCTTCGAGTATGAGCCGAGCTACATCTTGCGCGGCCTCAAGAACCTCGACCTGACCATCACGCGTGAAGGATCCGTCCAATGAGCGAGGAAGCAACCGACTACGAAGACGTCACGATCTATCCGCTGGACGACAACGACGAGCAGTTGCTGCTCGATCAAGCGACCGAATGCACCTTCATTTGGGCAACCCGCGAAGGCTGGCCGGTCGGTGTCATTATGAACTACGTCTGGCACGAAGGCCGGTTCTGGCTCACTGCCACGGATCAGCGCAAGCGGATCAGCGCAGTCCGGCGCGACGACCGTGTGTCGATCTGTGTAAACGGCACCGGGTTCAAGCTCAACGGGCGCACCGTCACCTACGCCGGGCGATGCATCGTGCACGACGACGAGCCGACGAGAACATGGTTCTACGAGGCGCTGTCGCGCAAACTGATGGGTGACACAGCGGTGTCGCGCGGCTTCGAGCAGTTCCTCGACTCGCCGCGTCGCGTGGTGCTCGAGGTCACGCCCGAGCGCCGGATCGGATTCGATGGCCAAAAGATGATGGGGGCTACTGCATCAAAGCTCGCCGAGCTGGGCAAGCAAGCCTGAGACTGGATCTCAGCCTCACAGTGAGCTGACGATGCGGCCGTTCATCACGGTTCGCACCACTCGGGCACGTCTCACATCGCCTCCTGGTTCGCTTCGCAATCGTGGCACAATGGAACGATGGGAGTTGAGATCGAGCGCAAGTTCCTGGTGAGGGACGATTCCTGGCGCGTTGGGGCTACCGGCACCCGGATTCGCCAGGCGTACCTCGTCCGCGATTCGCTCCGATCCGTTCGAATCCGTGATCAGGACGGCACAGTGACCCTCACGATCAAGGGCCCGGGCGGGCGAGTTCGTGACGAGTTCGAATACATCATTGCAGCCGCAGACGCAGACGGATTGTTCGCACTCTGCGAACCGGGCTCGATCCACAAAACGCGCCACCGCATCGCGTTCGGCGGACACATCTGGGAGGTGGACGAGTTCCACGCTGCTCTGGAAGGTCTGGTGATCGCCGAGGTAGAGCTGGGAAGTACCGATGAAGCAGTGACCCTGCCGTCCTGGGTCGGCACCGAAGTCACCGGTGACCTGGCCTACACCAACGCCGCGCTCAGTCTCCGCACCTAGCTGCCGCCGGCCTAGCCCGACTCAGGTGAGGTTCTTCGCGAGGCGGAGTGTGGCGAGGGCATCGGGTGCCGCGAGCGCAGCCATCGCGACCTCGTAGTCGGGTAGTGCGTAGACCTCTCCGCCATCGGTGATCATCACAAACCGATCGAACTGGGCGAGAAACGTCCGGTCATGACTGACGGCAACAACCGTGCCTTCGAACCCTTCCAGAGCCTGTTCGAGCGCCTCGGACGATTCCACATCCAAGTTGTCGGTCGGCTCGTCGAGCAACAACACGTTGTGACCTTCGAGTTCGAGACACAGGATCTCGAGCCGCGCCTTCTGTCCACCGGACAACGTTTGAAACTCTTGCCTCGCGTTCAGCCGCAGCCCATAGCGAGCAAGCGCCTTCATCGACTTCTCGTCATCGAAGACGCGATCGCGGATGATCTCGAAGCACTGCCGACCACGGAAGTCGGCTCGATCATTGATTTGGGTGAACACCCCGACCGATGTTCGCGGGCCGAACGTGATGGTGCCCTGATCCGGATGTTTGCTGCCTGCCAGTGCACCGAGGAGGTGGCTCTTGCCGGTGCCGTTCGGACCGATCAAGCCGACCCGCTCACCGTGATGCACCTCGTCGGAGAAGGGAAGAAACAGCTCACCCATCGACACGCCCTCAAGCTTGGCAACCCGACGCGCCGCGTCAGCGCCACGCAATCGCACATGGATCTGCTGATTCGGTACCGGCGGCGGCGGCGGACCGGCCGCAACGAACTTCTCCCACCGGGTCTCGGCACCGTTGGCCTTTGTCGCGTTCTTGAAGTTCTGAGCGGCGCGCTGCTTCATGATCTTCATGTGCTGGAACAGGCGGCGCTCCTCGTCGTTCCACAGTTTCAGATCATCGCCGAGCAACTCTTGCCGCTTGGCCCGCGCTTCGGGGAACGTCATGTACGAGCCACCATGCACCCAGCATCCCGATCCTTCGATGACCACGATCTTGGTGGCAACGCGTTCGAGCATCGTGCGGTCGTGGCTCACCATCAGGATCGTCGACCGGCAGGCACGGATCTGGTCTTCCAACCAGCCACGGGTAGGGATGTCGAGGTAGTTGTCCGGCTCGTCGAGCAACAACACATCTGCACCGGAGGTGAGCAGCAGATCGAGCACCATCCGCTTGCGTTCGCCGCCGGAAAGTTCCGACACCAACCGGGTGGAGAAGTCATCGACCCCCGATTTGACGCTGCGATGAGCGGCGGACTGCCACCGCGTCTCCAACTCGTATCCGCCGAGATCACCCCAATCCGTGAGCGCGGTGGCGTAGCCCATTCCGTCGTCGGTTCCGTCGGCAAGCGCGCGCTCGGCGGCAACGAGGGCCCGCCCGGCGGTACGCAACGTGGGCGTCGCCACCTCGATCAGCATCTCGCGCAACGTATCCGTCGGGCGCGACATGCCGACGTCTTGGGTCATGGTGAGCATCGAGCCGCCGACCGCGAACTCGCCCCCATCAGAGTCGAGTTCGCCAGACAGGATCCGCAAGATCGTGCTCTTGCCCACGCCGTTGACCCCGACGAGCGCCGCGTGCTCGCCGGGCGACACCCCGAAACTGACGTCGAAGAAGAGCTGATCAGCTCCGGGTGGGGCATATTCCAACTCGGACACGACGATGCTGCTCACGCCACCGAGTATCGCCGCACGAATAGCGATCCCCTCCACGTCACAGTGGCGTGAGGCGGCGAACAAGCTGAGTTCGCGAGCGGACCCCCAACTTTCCAAAGACGTTGTGAAGGTGGAACTCGACCGTCTTTTCGCTCACATACAGACTTGCGGCCACCTCACGATTGGTCATCCCCGACACGACCGCCTCGGCCACCCGGCGCTCCGCTGGCGAGAGCAACTCCTCGATGTCGGGCTCGCCGCGTGCAGTGAGACTGTCACGAAGCGCGCAGCCCTGTGCCGACCACAATGACGCACCCAGGGAATCAAAGATTGCGATCGCCTCGGCGAGATCTGCAGACGGGTCGAGCTGGGAGCCGAGCGCCACACGGCGCTCCGAGCGGCACAGCAGCGTGCGCGCCAACTCGAACGGTGCGGCCAGCCGGTCATGATGCGCAAGCGACAGCTCGAACAACTGCTCGGCATCGTCGGCCGTCGCGGCCATGAGGGCGCGACAGCGCGTAGCCGTCGCCTTCGCCCATACCCCGCTAGACAGTGCAGCAGCGGAATCGAACCGGTCAAGCGCGCGTGCGGCCTCATGAGGCCGTCCGGACCGGATGAGCGCCTCGACATGATCGGCCTGCCACCACACACCGCTCGGCTCGATGATCTCGCACGATGTGGCCATTGCGTCGATGTGATCGAGATGTGCTGCGGCCGCGACGGGATGGCCGAGCCCGAGCTCGAGTAGACCGAGCGCGTGGTACGCCCACATGATTGCTGTGCCGAATCCCATCGCCTCAGCTTCGATGAGTGCAGCTTGAGCGCGGGCCCTGCAATCGGCTGCGCGGCCGAAGCCGGCATCGAGATGGGCGGTGAACGCAAGCAACCACAACCTCGCACCGGTGAGCGTCACCTCGGAGACGAGATCACTCGTCGCCAACGACCAGGCCTCGTCCCAACGGCCCGACCGCCAGCACAGTTCGGCGAGCGTGGCGCTCGCCAGTGCCGCCGTTGCAGACCGGGAACGTCGTCCGGCGCGATGAGCGACCGAACTCAAGTAGACACGGCCGGTGTCCCAGTGCTCGGTGTAGACGTACACCATGCCGACGAGTTGGAGAAACAGATCGACCTCGGCGATGTCGGTGTCTTTCAACTCATCAGCGATCTTCGCCAACGGCGGAAAGAGCTCCTCGAACGCGGCGGTGTCACCATGATGAAAGCTGGCATAGGCAAACATCAGCGAGGCAGGAATGGTGCTGCTCGAGTTGCCGCGTTCAGCCAGTGCACACGCACGCCGCACCAGTGCCAACGCACCGATGACATCGCATGACAACATCACTGTGCTTGCAGCATGGACGAGCAGCATCGCCGCGCGATCGATGTCGTATGGCTCGACCGCGTCGGCGGCGGCAACAAAGAGATCCCTGCTGTATCGGGGTCCTCGCTGATACATTACGAGCTGACCCAGTTGGAGCGCGATGTCCGCGCGACGCAGCGGTTGCGCCGATCCTTGGTAGGCAGCGTCGAACGCCGCCCGAGCGGCGGTGTACTCGCCCGCGTTCCAGTACCCGTCGCCCGCGTGGAATAGGTACAGCGCCCTATCCTCCGGGTTTGGGGAGAGGCCAGCAGCACGCATGAGGAGTTCGCCGGAGAGCGCCGTCTCGCCGCGCTCGGAAGCCTCCTCGCCGAGTTGTGCGAGCGCTGTGGCAGCCTCGAGGTCAGGACCGACCGCCGCCGCGGCCAGGTGTTCACCTCGCTGGGCGCGGTGCCGCGGCTCGGTGAGTACCCGTGCCAACGCTCGGTGGAATACGCGGCGTTCGGCCGGGGTGCAGGCGGCGCGTACTGTCGAACGCTGCGCCGAATCGACGAACTGAACGTGATCGCCGTCGAACTGAACTGCTCCGTCACGTTCGGCGTCAGCGAGCACCTCGTGAGCGACCCCGATCTCGCGAAAGACAGCGGTGATGACCCTGATCTCACCGGTGAGATCGAGCGCGATGATGCCGAGCGCGCGCCGAACGGCCTCGGCCTGCCCATCCAACGGGGCCAGCTCGCCATCGGCAACCTCGGGTTCGATACGACAACCGTAGCCAGGTTGGCCTCTCGCCGTTTCCGATTGCGCCCGTGTCAGCTCTTCCCGTGTCAGCCTGCTTCGCCGTCAGCTTGCTTCACCGTCAGCCTGCTTCGCCAACGGGGGCGACGCTCCACAGCACCAGCCCGTCGGAGAACACGACTGCGCCATCGGCCGCGAGTGCAAAGTTTGTCACGCTTGGAGTAGGCGACCCCGGACCACCACCGAGCACGCGTTGCGCGATCCCATCCGAGCCAAACCGCACGATGACACCCCTTGCGCTGTCGGCCACATAAATGCGCCCCTGTCGGTCGACTGCGACATCGTTGATCGCGATGAACGACAGATCGATTGCGCTCGTGTTCGCCGCCGCTCCAGCTCCAGCAAACGTGTCGAGGCCGACCGATCCTCCGCCCGCTACCGTGGTGATTGTTCCGTCGTGTGCGACTGCTCGCAGGGTGTGCAGCGTTGCGTCGGCGATCAGGAGATTGCCCGCGCGATCGACCACGAGGCTAGTAACCGTCCCGATGTCGGTCTCAACGGCAACGGAACCGTCCACCGCTAGCGAACCCGCCACCGCTGCGGTACCAGTGCCGGCAACAAGAAGCAACTCTCCGTCGGACGCAAGCCGTAGGACGCGCGACGTGCCGTTGTCGGCGATGTACAGGTTGCCGGCAGCGTCGGAGGTGAGCGGCCCAAGGGTGCCGCTCAGCCCGGAGGCCGGCCCGTCGAGCACAAGTTCACGGACACCGCGATTGACCCGGACGATTCCGGCGGGTGTAGCGACGAACACCGCCCCGTCCAGACCCAGGGCAACACCCGCAACAGGTACGTCGGAAGCGGCGAACTCTGCGACAGCCTCGACAATGCCGCCGCTGACCTTCACGACGGAGAAATCGACGGTCGCAATGTACACGTCGCCGTTTGGTGCTACGACCAAGTCGCCAAGCGCTCCAGGAGCGCCAGCCGACGTCGCTGGCCCGGGAATCCCCGAACCCTGGTCGCTTCCATCGAACGCGAGCCGTGCGGCAGCGTCCCCTGCAGCAGGCACACTCGTGCTTTCGTTGACCGGCGTCGTAGCCGCGGTTGTGGACGGGGTCGTGGCCGGTGGCGGGTCGAGGGTGATCGACGATAGTGCTGTGACAGTCGTTGAAGCGCCCTGGGCGCCGACTGTGCCGGCCGGAATCGTGGCGGGCAACGAGGTCGCAACGGCAGATGGTTTGGCAATGGAATCATCGCTGCGAGTCAGGATGACGATGGTTGCGGCTGCGACAACGCCTGCCACTGCGGCAGCGGCAATTCCCAGGCGACGTACCGACCGTGGACGACCCGGCGGCAGCGGTCGCACTACAACCTGTGTAGGCGCTACTGCCCCAACGGTGACGGGTAGCGTCGGCGCTGCGGACAGCGCCGCCCCGATGGCAATCGCCAACTTCGGATCAGCATCGGTGCTCACCGGCCGGCCGATCGACTCCCGGACGACTTGTGCCACGATCGGCATCCGCGACGATCCCCCGACCAACAACACTCTGCTCACGTCGTCAGCAGCGATGCCGGCGGAGGCGATAGCGCGCTGCAATGCCTTCACGGTCTCGGCAATCCGCGGCCGCACCATCTGTTCCAGCTCATCGCGGGTCAAGCGCACGTCGGTTTGCACACCGGGGATCGACACGGCGATCGTTGCATCGGTGTCGTTCGACAAGGCCTCTTTCGCACGGCGGCATTCGTCGCGCAGGCGAGCCTGGCCAGCGAGCACCTGTGGATCTGAGCCGTCGGCAGCAGAAACCATGCCGTCGAGCACGGTATCGACATGGAAGAGCACTGCCTGATCGAAGTCGATCCCACCGAGGCGCTCCATGCCTTCTGGCGTGCCGATCAACTCGAAACCATCGGCCGTGTCGCGAACAACCGCAGCGTCGAACGTCCCTCCCCCGAAGTCGTACACGGCAATGATCTCACCAGGATCGATCCGTTGCTGGTGCGCGTACGCGATCGCCGCCGCTTCCGGCTCGGTGATCAGACGAACCCGATCGAGATCAAGACCAGCCAGCCGCGCCGCCTCGCGTAACAGGCCGCGCTTGTACTCGCTGTAGTTAGCGGGATGGGTGAGCACGATCGTGGTTGGCGGCTCACCCTCGCGTTGTGTCACCTGACGGACGATCGCATCGAGCATCTCGGCCATCAGCGCCTCGGCCCCGTAGGGCGTGCCGCCGACGATGATCGGGACCGGGTCGCCGAGTCGGCGTTTGAACTCGCGTGCGGTACGGGTTGGTTCACTTGCGGCGCGCCGCTCGGCTGCTTCACCGGTGAGAATCTCGGAATTCTCCCGGTGTACGACGACCGATGGGATCTGCGCGGCAATCGTGCCCAATACACAGGGCTCGACGGTGGAGCCGCGCATGATCGCCGCTGCCGAATAGGTGGTTCCGAGGTCGATCCCCAGCACAAAACCCTTCGAGGATCGCTGCTGCTCAGCCACCGCGGGTAAAGACCATCGTGATGTCGTGTTCCACGAAGTCCGTACCGGCCGCCGTAACGATCTCGAGTCGGTCACCGGAGCACGTGTACGCGCTGCTGTCAATGAACATGGTAAGCACCGACACACCGTCGACAAGTACGAAGTCGGCTGCCCACACCTTCGTGTGCGATCCGATCTGGGTAGCGGTCACCGAGTACGTACCGTCCTCGGCGAACACAACGGTGTTGGTATCGACACCGGTCACCGCAATGAACGCGGGGCCCGCGCCTCCTGGGAGCGTGTAGGTCTGCAACCAATTGTCGTAGGTTTCGACTAGGGCACCATCGCTGCCGATGTCGAGCCGCACCGCGCCTGTCACCGATGCAAGCGCGATCTGATTGCTGCCAGCGGACTGGCCCATCGCCGCCAGGAACGCGTCGTTGTCGGCCAGCCATGAGCCGACTACGCAACCCGAGCTTGTAGTCGGAGGCATCGTTGTTGCGCTCGTCGAACTCGTCGACGCCGGCTGCTCAGTGGTCGCAACCGCTGCCGACACAAGCGTCGTTGGCGCAAGCGTCGTTGGCGCAAGCGTCGTCACGATGATGGAGGTAGCCGGAACCGTCTCGGGAATGAACACAGCGAGGGCAGTGTTTGCCGGCAATGTCATCGCGGCGTCATCGCCCGACGCAACGACAGCCACGCCCGCCGCCACGATCAACACAGCTGCCGCGCCGACAAGCACCGGGATAAGCGGAAACCGACGAACAACAACGGCCGCGACGATCGGCACACCCGCAGGACCAACCACACCACCACTCAACGGCACACCCGTAGGACCACTCAACGGCACACCCGTAGGACCAACCCCACCAGCGGTCCCGGCTGCGACCGCCGTTGGCGGGCCCGCGAGCATCGCCGCTCCAGCACCGCCGATCGCCGCGCCCGACGCTCCGGCTGCGCCGGCGGCCAGCAGTCCTGTAGTCATCTGCTCGGCACTCGGCATGATGCCTGACAATGCCGCCCCGATCGCTGCTTGGTCGTCGACGGTGACCAAGCCGACACCACCGCTTCCGGTCTCGTTCAAGTGCGCCAACCCACGCGCCACCGCGTCGGCTTGACCGATCAACGAAACCTGATCCGCCCGAAACCCGAGCCGACGAGCAACATCACCACACAGGTCCACAGTGCCTGCAAGAAGGTCCGGTGATACACAGAGAACAACACTCGACGGTGCCCTGCCGAATCCGTGCGCCAACTCGCTGACGGCAACAACGACCCGGCCGGCCAACCCAAGGTCATCGCCGGCTCCGGACAACGCTGACGAACGATCATCAGGCGCCGCCCACACCTCAGCAATCCCTGCGCGCGCGATTGCCACGCGCCAACGCATCTGACCGAGATCGATCCCGACCGAATACTGCGTCACTTCTGACACCCAGCACCTCCCTCAACCAACGTAACCGACGCAAGCTGCCCCGTCAGCCGGCCACCGAAGAACCAATGATTCCCCTAGGAGCGTGGGTCAGTATTCGGCGGGTTGGGCTGGATCGTTCGACTGCTGTATGCGCCAGCCCAACGCCAAAGATCGGGTGGCGCGACGTGGAGTCGCGAAGTGCAGAACGAGATGGCACTTTCGCTCGTTGTGTTCGTCACTTCGCCCATGGCTGCACATCGGCACGCCAGCCCTGCGCACGCCCCACCACAGCGTGGACCTCCTCCCGGAACTCCGGCATCCGGGGGGAACTTCATGGCAACCGTGCCTGCAAAGACTTGATGGCCATTCCCCCGCCGGAACTGTGCCGCTCAGCTGGTTCGAGTGAAGACCATCGTCATCTCGAATGCAACGAAGTCGGTGGCGACATTGGTGACGATGTCAAGTCTGTCGCCGGAGCAGGTGTACGCGGCACTCCCTTGGAGCATCGTGTCCTGCGACGGTCCGTCCCGAACAACGAACCCGCCCGACGACACCAGCGTCTGCGAGCCGATCTGCGTGGCGGTCACCGAGTACGTACCGTCGTCGGCAAAAACGACGGTGTTGGTATCCACGCCGCTCACCGCGGTCAGGGCATTTCCGGCGCCACCGAGCGTGGACGTTTGCGTCCAGTTTCCATAGGTGGTGACGACGCTTCCATCGGGACTGATGTCCAACTGCGCAGTACCCGTCACGGCATCCCACCGAATAGGATTGTTGCCAGCGGCCTTGTTCTGCCAGGCCAGGATGGCGTCGTTGTCGAGCAACCACGAACCAACGGCGCATGCGGAGCTACTTGGCGATGGCACCGTTGCCGCTGTCGCTGAACTGGCCGACGCTGCAAGCTCGGTAGTCGAGACAACTGCCGTCGCGACCGTCGTCGGTGCGAGTGATGTAGGGGCGAGCGTTGCGGGGACCAACGTCGTCACTACGACGACGGTGGTGGCCGGATCCGTCTCGGGAATGACCATGGCGAACGCAGTGGTTGTCGGCTCTGTGGTAACTGCGTCGTCGCCCGACGCAACGATGGCCACGCCAGCCCCCACGATCACCACGGCTGCAGCGCCAACGATCACCGGGATACGGGGAAACCGACGGACAAGCACCGTTGCAACGCGCGGCACACCACCCAACGACACACCACCAGGACCAACCCCACCAATCGCCTCGGCGGCGACCGCCGTGGGCGGGCCTGCGAGCATCGCAGCCCCGGCACCGCCGATCGTTGCGCCCACTGCTCCGGCCGCTCCAGCTGCCAACATCGCAGAATTCGGTTGCTCGGCGCCCGTCGCCGTGCCCGACAATGCTGCCCCGATCGCCACCCGGTCGCCGACCGCGCCAGAATCAGCACCCCCTCGACCCGGCTCGCTCACGTGTGCCAACCAGCGCGACACCGCCTCCGCATTGCCGATCGTCCACACGCGATCCAATTGGAGTCCTAGCCGTCGAGCAACCTCGCCGGCTAGGTCCGCGTTGCTTGCCCGTACGTCCCCAGACACGCAGAGAACAACACCCGACGGCGTCCCCCCGAACCGCTGTGCTACCTTCCGGATGGTATCGACGACCCGGTCGCTCAAGCCAGGGTCGTCTCCTGATCCGGGCGGCGCGACCGAACGATCATCAGCCGTCGTGGACATCTCGGCAATGCCACCCTGAGCCATCGCCACACGCCAAGGCGTCTGACCGAGATCGATCCCGACCGAGTACTCCGTCACATCCGACATCGAGCACCTCCTCCAATCCAAGGTAACCGGCCCACGCCGCCGCGTCATCCAAACACTGGAGAACCAGTGATTCCCCTAGCTCCCCGATTGACGGCCCTGAACGTCGTGGAAGCATCAGACTTGCCCTCACGGAGACTCACAGACGTCGGTTGAGAGACTCGAGGGCTGGCCACGCGTGCGGTGAGAGCGGAGAACCCATGGTTCCCCTAGGTGACAAACCGATGTGGCCGATCTACCGTCATTGGGGTTCGCCCGAATGGGCCTGACGATTGGGGTGTCGAATGTCGATGAACGACGAGTTGCTCTTCGGAACCGAACCGCAGCGTCGGCGGGATGTCGACAGCGATGGCGATGGCGATGGCGTCAGCGATGCACAGGAGGCCATTGACGGCACCGACCCGAACGACGCCGCCAGCAGCATCCGCCACGACGGTCCGGTCGCGCGGCCGACGACCGGCGACCCGCGCGACGACCCGAACCGGCGCACACTCGAGTCGGAGGTCAAGATCGACGTGGCCGCCGCCAACCCTTCCGGCCAGAGCCTCGAACAGGCGCTGCCGACCGGCCTCGACGGAAAGCCGATCCAGACAACTCACCACTACGGCAACGCAGATGCCGACAAACTGATGGGCGGACGTGGCAACGAGAACTCCCCGCTCAACATGGATCGAAACCCGATGGCGGCAGGCAAGCCCGCGGCGGGCCCCAAGGCCGGCCATGACCCGCTCAAGGACACGCTCGGACGTGACCCTGGTCCAAGTGCCGGGGGCCCGGCCAAGTCCGGCGGAGGGCACCATACGCCGCCGCCCGGAGCGGAACTCAGCTTCCGCGCACCCAACATGGGCCTGGTCAGCAACGACGACCTCAGAGCACTCGTCGGGGTCGCACCAGAGGCCAAACCGGCGGCGAAGGAAGATCCGAAGGAGAAGTTCATCAAGGCCTCGGACCAGAAGTCGAACGCAGAGAAGCAGGCGGAATGGGAGAAGAAGACCAAACCGAAGGACTACGACACAGGTGAAGGTAGCGGTACGATCACGGTGACCGAGGAGGGAATCCGGCACATTGTCGATGTGCGCGATGGTGCGACGGATACCGTTGAGGGCTACGGCACCGGTCCGCAGATCGAAGGCAACGCACCGCCGCTGGCCAAGGGCGACCTGGTGAAGAACCCGAATCCCGATGATGACGGCAAGAACGCAGTCGATATCTCGACGGTGACGGTCAAGCCACCAGGTGGGTTCTTCACCGACCCGACCAACCCGAAGGATGGGTTCGGCCCGCCTCAACAACCGGGGACCGGATCTGGTGGCGGTGGTGGCGGCAACACCGGGCGCGAAGGGTTCTCCTCTGCTGCAACCGCCGCCGATTCATCGTCGGACAAGTCGGACACGTCAGGCGGGGTGACCGTGGTCGGAGGCGGGTCCACCGGTAGCGGTATCCACACCATTGCCAGCGACGACGGCACCGGCGAAACGGGCACAGGTGGAGCAGACAGTTCCGACAGAGCATGGCAGAGCTCCTCCACGACGGCCGACGACAGCAACCTCGACCAGGCGCACGTCGAGGTTGCCCGCTCGACCGCTCGCAATGTCGACAGCGACGGCGATGGCGTCAGCGACGCACAGGAAGCCATCGACGGCACCGACCCGGACGACGCGACGGACAGCATCCGCCACGACGGTCCGGTCGCTGGGCCGACGACCGGCGACCCGCGCGGCGACCCGAACCAGCCCACGCACGAGCTAGACGTCAACATCGATGTGGCAGCCGCCAACGCTTCCGGCCTGAGCCTCGAACAGGCGCTACCGACCGGTCTCGACGGAACGACGATCCAGACAACTCACCACTACGGCAACGCAGATGCCGACAAACTGATGGGCGGACGTGGCAACGAGAACTCACCGCTCGACGCCGAACGCAACCCAACTGCGGGCAGCCTCGCCGCTCGCGGCGGTGAGCACGGACTCAAGCCACCGAGCGGCGTCGGCGGGAATCGGTCGAGCGGGGGCATCGGCACCCCACCCCCAGGCACAGAACTCAACTTTAACGCACCCAATATGAGTCTGGTTGGCGATAGCGCTGATGGGGGGACTCCCGTGTTCGTTCCTCCCGAGCCGCCCAAGTCCGCGGAGGAAAAGGTGAAGGACCGGGACTCGAACAAGGAGAACCGGGACTATGACAAGTGGAAGAAGGAACAACAAGGCAAGGACGTCAACCCCGATGCCGACGACAGCACCGTGGGTGTTCCGACCGACGAGCAGCTGGCGCGCGCGGTTGCGGTACATCAAGGCACGATTCACGTCGTCGAAGGCGTTGACGGCGGGCCACAGATCGAGGGCGATGCGCCACCGCCGCCCGAGGGTGATCTCGTCACCGATCGCAACCCGGACGCTGACCAGTTCGCCGATGCCCCGACCGGGACGGTGAACATTCCGGGCGGAACGTTCACCGACCCGACGAACCCGAGGGACGGGTTCGGACCGCCTCAACAACCGGGGACCGGATCTGGCGGCGGCGGTGGCGGCAACACCGGGCGGGAAGGGTTCTCCTATGCTGCAACCGCCGCCGCCGATTCCTCGACCGATTCCGCGGCTGATTCCTCGATCGATTCGTCAGGCGACTCGAGTGATCTGAAGGTCGTTGGGAGTGGTTCAACCGGTAGCGGTATCCAGACCGTTGCTGGCGACGACGTCACGGGCATGGGAATGCCGATCGGTACGGACAATTCCGGCAGAGAATCACAGAGCTCCGCGATGATGGCCGGCGACGACGACGACCTCGAGGAACTCCAAGTCGAAATGGCATACAGGACAGCCCCGGCCTCCAGTCGCATCGACAATGACGGCGATGGAGTCAGCGACGCACAGGAAGCCATCGACGGCACCGACCCGGACGACGGTGCCAGCAGCATCCGCCACGACGGTCCGGTCGCTGGGCCGACGACCGGCGACCCGCGCGGCGACCCGAACCAGCCCACGCACGAGCTAGACGTCAACATCGATGTGGCAGCCGCCAACGCTTCCGGCCTGAGCCTCGAACATGCGCTGCCGACCGGTCTCGACGGCAGGCCGATCCAGACAACTCACCACTACGGCAACGCAGATGCCGACAAGCTGATGGGCGGGCGCGGAAACGAGAACTCACCCCTGAACATGACCCGCGACGTGACAACGGTTGGCAGGCCGGCGTCGGGCGGCACCGGCACTGGATCCTCGGCGGGTGGGCCTCTGCTCGGCATGGGCGCGCCGAACAAGGCTCTCGTGGGGGAGGGAGATGAGGGGGACTTTGATCTCCCGATGCCGTTCGTTGCGCCGCCGACTCCTCCGCTTACTGAACCGTCGGACCCACCTCCTCCGCCGTCCGAAGGAGAACGGAACCCACCTACACCTCCCGACCAGCCTGAACCGGAGCCCAAACCGGTACAAGTGCAGACCGACCCCGATGCTGATACGGGCGGCGGTGGAGGCGTCCTAGGGTTCCGCCCTGAACCGCGCGTCGTCGAAGGCGTTGACGGTGGGCCACAGATCGAGGGCGATGCGCCACCGCCGCCCGAGGGTGATCTCGTCACCGATCGCAACCCGGACGCTGACCAGTTCGCCGATGCCCCGACCGGGACAGTGAACATTCCGGGCGGAGGGTTCACCGACCCGACGAACCCGAGGGACGGGTTCGGACCGCCTCAACAACCAGGGTCCGGATCCGGTGGCGACACTGGAGGCAACACCGAACGGGAAGGGTTCTCCTATGCGGCAACCGCCGCCGATTCATCGTCGGACTCGTCGACCGATTCGTCTACCGATTCGTCAGGCGGCTCGAGTGACCTGAAGGTCGTGGGGAGTGGTTCAACCGGTAGCGGTATCCAGACCGTTGCCGGCGATGACGTCACCGGCATGGGAACCACTGCACCGCCGGACAGTTCCGACAGGGGCTCCGAGAATTCGGCGATGATGGCCAGCGGGGCAGGCACTCAGACCGAGGACGAGATCTACATCGACGTTACGGCGGCTCCTGCTGACGCATCGGGCGGTGAATCCGGAGATGGCTCACCGGGTAGTAACGAGGTTCCCGAGCCAGATGTCCCGCCCGCACCTACTGGCATGGTTGCCGATGTGATCGTCCCCGTCCTCGAGATCCACGTCGTGGACGGCGGTGCCCCGGCACCACTCGACAACGGTGGCGGCGACATCGGAAGCGGCATCATCATCCCCGACGTCGGCATCATCATCCCCGACACCGACCTACCAGTCATGAGCGACGGCTTTGCTGTGGCACTTGATCCGATTGCCGATGCGATGACCACCGGCCATGTCGGCCTCGACGCGGCACCTACCGAATCGTTCGCAGGTCTGCAGATCGACGACGCTGTAGCGATTCCCCCTGAGGTCGATCTGGACGACGGCTTCTGACTGGCGGCGCCACATCAATGAGCAACCCCAACCTGGCAGAGGCACGCCCGATCGACATTGCCGCGGCCGTCGACGCGGTCATTGCACTGGCCACCGATCTCGGTCGCGCCGACTTCGTCCATCGGCTCACGGTCGCAGCCGCTCGGGTCCGACGGCCGGCCACGATCATCTGCGTCGTCGGCGAGTTCAAACAGGGGAAGAGCTCACTCGTCAATGCCCTGCTCGGCCAAGCGATCTGCCCGGTCGACGACGACATCGCCACATCCGCGATCACACTGCTGCGATATGGAGCCGAGCCTCACATCGATGTACGCCGCCGTGTCGACGACGGCATTGTCGTCGAACAGATCGAATTGTCCGCGCTCGCGGACTGGGTATCCGAGCGCGGTAACCCCGACAACATCAAAGCGGTCGAACGCGTCGACATCTCGCTACCGCACCCGCTGCTCGCGAATGGCCTGGCCATTGTCGACACCCCGGGAATGGGTGGCCTCGGGGCCGGCCACGCTGCGGCTACTTTGGCATTTCTGCCGTTTGCCGATGGGCTCGTCTTCGTCACCGATGCCTCCTGCGAACTTTCGGCGCCGGAAGCGGAGTTCCTCGACCGCGCCTGCGAGCTGTGTCCCAACGTGTTGTTCGCGCTGACCAAGACCGACCTGTACCCGGCATGGCGACAGATCGCTGCCATCGATGCTGAACGGCTCCGCGCCGCCGACAACGAACGGCCGATCCTGCCCGTGTCATCGATGCTGTACGGCACCGACGTCGACCCCGGCGACGAAAGTCTCGCCGGCACCAGTGGCGTCCCGGCCCTGCTCGAAGCACTCGACACGGCCATCATCGCCCCAGCCAAGACACTGGCAGCGCTACGAGCCGCTGCCGAGGCCACCGGGATACTCGATCAGATCGAGCAGCAACTCCGTATCGAACTCGATGTGTTGGTCGACCCTGCAGGGGCGGCCGAAATCGTCGCACGACTCGCCGATGCCACGGCGCACCTCGACGTGCTCCGCGGTCCCGGCGCCCGGTGGAGTCTGTTGGTTGCCGACCGAGTGTCGGATCTGTCCAACAACTCAGGGCATCAGTTCCGCAAGGCGATGCGGTTGGTGTCGCGAGACATGGAAGACGCGATCGAGCTACTGAAATCTCCAGAAGATTGGGATCAGTTGGCGCGTCGACTGCAGACCGACGTCGCAGGTACTGTCACCACTGTGTTCGTCGGCATCGAATCCGAAGCGCAGGCAATCCGCGAAGCGGTGATCGACCTCATCGGTGAGGATTCTGTCGATCTGTCACCCATGTCAGCTCGTCGAGAGCGACTCGACGTCATGTCGATATGGACCGACAAGGGCGTCGATCCAAACGCGAAGCATCGCGGCGGTGAGCAGTTGGGCTCAGCGCTCGTCGGATTACGCGGTGCGCAGAGCGGCATCATTATGTTCGGGATGGTGGGACGCTTCCTTCCAGCAGGTGCTGCGGCGTTGATGATGTCCAATCCCGTCACCGTGGGGATCGGAGCCGTGTTCGCCGGCATGCAGTTGGCAGATGCGCACAAGCGCAAGATCGCGATGCGTCGCCAACAGGCGCGGGCGAATGTGCGGCAGTTTCTGGACGACGTGCAGTTCGCTATCGGCAACGAGATCGGCGAGGTGATGCGCGACGTCCAACGCGGGGTGCGTGACGAGTTCACCGAGCGGATCTCCGAGTTGGGCCGCACCTACTCCGATGCCGCCCGACAGGCTCAACAAGCAGCCCAGCAAGGTGGCGAGGCCGCCCGGGATCGAATCGCGGTCCTCAAATCCACGCTCGAACGCGTCGCGCAGGCACGACGGACCTTTCCACGCCTGATGCCTTCATGAGTGCCAACCCTGTGCTCGCCGTTGTAGACCGGGTGCGGATGGTGTGCAGCTTGGCGGCCGACATCGTCATCGGAACGGCGCTTGCACCCCAAGTCGACGCGGTGAGGGCGCGGCTCGACGGTGCGCTGCGAATTGCTATCGCCGGACGGGTCAAGGCCGGCAAGTCGACGTTGCTCAACGCCCTCGTCGGCGAGCGGCTCGCCCCAACCAATGCCGGTGAATGCACCAAAGTCGTGACGTGGTACCAGTACGGAACCGCGTACGACGTGACCGCCGTCGGCTACGATGGACGCTCCACCAGTATCGCGTTTCGCCGGGTCGACGGTGCGTTGAACTTCGATATCGAGGGGCTACGACTCGAGGCGATCGAGCGGCTCGTTGTCTCGTGGCCCTCATCGGCACTTCGCGACATCACCCTCATCGATACTCCAGGTTTGGCTTCACTGTCGGCGGAGAACTCGTTACGCACGACCGAGTTCCTCGCCCTCGACGACACCCACCCGAGCGACGCCGATGCGGTGATCTATTTGATGCGGCATCTCCATCGACGCGACGCGGAGTTCCTCGGCTCGTTCATGGATCGCAGCGTGGCCGGCGCCTCACCGGTCAATGCAGTGGCGGTGCTGTCACGTGCCGACGAGATCGGCGCGGGACGGCTCGATGCAATGGCATCGGCCCGCCGCATCAGCGAGCGATACGAAACCAACGATGTCGTGCGCACGCTGTGTACCGCCGTCGCGCCGGTGGCCGGCCTGATCGCCGAGACCGGTCTCACCCTGCGCGAGGACGAAGCGTGGGCGCTGCGCAGGCTCGCGGCGACACCTGCACCTGTACTCGAACGGATGCTTCGAGCGGCCGACGCATTCTGCGATCCCGGTGCAAGCGAGCTCACCGTGGAACTGCGGCGCCAACTACTCGACCGCCTCGGCGTGTTCGGCGTGCGGTTCTGCGTTGCCGAGATCCGGTCTCATGAGTCAGCTACGGCAAACGACCTGTCAAAGGCACTCGTCGCCGAATCTGGCCTTGATGCATTGCGCGGGCTGATCGCCGATCTGTTCCTGCCGCGGGCGCACATCTTGAAAGCGCGGACAGCGTTGGTGAGCCTGCGGTCGATCGCCCGTGATCTCGAGTCGAGCGATCCGGCGAGGGCCTACCAACTTGCGGCTGAGATCGAGCGATGCGAGGCGTCCGCTCCCGATTTTGCCGAGCTCCGTCTCAGTCACCTGGTGATGTCGGGCATCGTCGCATTCAACGAAGGCCAACGTCGCGAGTTCTCCGTGCTGACATCGCCCGGTACCGGTGTCGAGGAACGGCTGGGTGACGACCCGGCCGCCGATCAGGCGACGTTGCGGGCGAGCGCGTTGGCGGGAGTCGAGCGGTGGCGCACCTATGGTTCGGCGCCGATGGCCGACATTGCGATGCGTGAAGCGTGTGAGACGATGGCGCACACGTACGAAAGCCTGTTCGTGCAACTCCACGAACCGCGGCCCGCTGGTATCTGACCGGCGAAACACGCCAAACCTGCTGCACCACACCCCGCACCCCCGCCGACGCCGCCGCACCACGTTGCGTTTGGTAGGTGCGGCCCCCTCCAGGGGGCTCAACCTACCAAACGCAACGCGAGCCGAGATTCGGAGGTGGTGCCATCTCAGGCGATGGCGGTGCCGAACAATGAGCCGATCCCGTATGTGATCGCAGACGCGAGGATCACGATGAACAGCTGCCTCATCGCTCCCCGGGACGGTGAGTTTCCGCTGGAGGCGCTCACCAGACCGCCGACACTCAGGCTGGCAACCGCGGTGAGGGCGATCGACACGACGACCGCCGGTGTTCCCTCGATGAAGAACCACGGCATCAGCGGCACGAGTGCACCTACTGTGAACAGCGCGAACGAACCAATCGCCGCGGCGGCCGGAGAGCCCAACTCGTCGGGGTTGACGCCGAAGACGGTACGGGCCGTGAAGCTGAGGAACCGGTCCTCGTCGAGTGGGAGTTCCGTGCTCGCCCGCTGCGCGGTCTCAGTGCCGAAGCCGTCCTTCACGAGTTGGTCCGTCAACTCATCGAGCACCAGCGCCGGGTCATGGACAATGAGCCCACGCAACTGCTCGACCAGCCCGGACGACAGCTCAGCCTGGCTCTGTACTGACACCCACTCACCGGCGGCCATCGAGAACGCTCCGGCGATGAGACTAGCGAATCCGGCCAGTCGCACTGCCGACACGCTGCCATCGGCACCCGCGATGGCGAGGATGAGACACAGGTTGGTGACCAGTCCGTCGTTGGCGCCGAGAACTGCAGCACGGATGGCCCCCTTCGATACCTGATCCGCCCGCCGACGCAATGCGACAGTATCGGCCGCCCGATCGGCTCGCCCACGGTTGCCGATGACCCGGACCGGACGGCCGGGGGTGACGCCGCTCATTGCCGCCCGTTTGCCAGCCCGGCGAGGTCAGCCAGATCAGCCAGTACCGCGGCAGCGTGCGCAGCGACGTCGGCGACGGTATACGTACGCCGAATGATGCCCTCGCGATCGATCAAGTACGAATGCCGTTCAGGGTACTCGGCGTATTGGTGGCCTGCCGGACGGACCACGTGGTAGTCCCTTCCAACCGCATGGTCGACGTCGCTGAGCAGTCGATACTCAAAGCACTGTTCCGTTGCGAAGGCGAGGTTCTCGTCGGGAGAGTCGAACGAGGCCCCGAGCACCACACAGTCGGCCGCAGCAAATTCATCGGCGCTGTCACGCAGCGCCCTGCCCTCGATAGTTCAACCAGGTGTCGCTGCCTTGGGGTACCACCACAGCAACACCCAGTGACCGCGTAGATCGCTGAGCCGCACGATGATTCCGTGCTGGTCGGGCAGCGCAAAGTCAGGTGCCGGGATTCCCGCAACGAGCATTGTCGCACCCTACGCTGAGTCGTGCCGATCGACGACTCTGCAGTCCGCCATCACGCGGGTCGCGCCTCACTTTTCACAGAATGGATCACGCCAATGACACAAACTGCTCGGATCATCTCGCCGGTCGACGGCTCGGTCTACGCAGAACGTGCGTTGGCCACCGATGCCCAGATCGAGTCGGCGATTACAGCCGCCACCGAGGTCCAGGGCACCTGGCGGCGAACATCCATCGCCGAGCGGGCAGTGCTTTGTACCGCCGCTGTCGATGCCATGAACGCGATGGCCCCCGAGATCGTGCAAGAGCTTGCGTGGCAGATGGGCCGGCCGGTGCGATACGGCGCCGGTGAGCTACGCGGGTTCACCGAGCGAGCGCTGCACATGATCGCCATCGCCCCCGAAGCGCTCGCCCGTGTGGCGGCCCCCGCCAAGCCCGGGTTCGAACGGTTCATCCAGCGCGACCCACTTGGCCTGGTGTTCGTCATCGCTCCCTGGAACTACCCGTTCCTCACAGCCGTCAATTCGATCATCCCGGCGCTCATGGCCGGCAACGCCGTCCTGCTCAAGCACGCTACCCAAACCTTACTCGTGGGCGAACGGTTCCAGATGGCGTTCGATCAAGCCGGTCTGCCTGCTGGGCTGTTCTGCAACCTGGTGATGAGTCACGATCAGACCTCGGCACTGTTGGCATCCGGACAGGTCGATCAGGTGAACTTCACCGGTTCGGTCGCGGGCGGCCGCCAGATCGAGAACGCAGCGGCGGGCACGTTCACCGGCATTGGACTTGAACTCGGAGGCAAGGATCCCGCGTACGTCCGTGCCGACGCCAACCTGGCGTACGCAATCGAGAACATCGTCGATGGCGCGTTCTTCAACTCCGGACAGTCGTGCTGCGGTATCGAGCGGGTCTACGTGCATCGTTCGGTGTTCGACGAGTTCGTTGCCGGCGCCGTGGCGCTCACCCAGCAGTACGTCCTCGGTAACCCGCTCGACGAGGCCACCACACTCGGCCCGATGGTGCGGGGTGCAGCAGCCGACGCGGTACGCAACCAGATCTCCGAGGCGGTCGCCGCCGGCGCCCGTCAACTGGTCGACCTGGCATCGTTTCCCCACGACACGGCGGGCTCGCCGTATCTGGCGCCACAGATTCTGGTCGATGTAAACCATTACATGGATGTGATGTCACAGGAGAGCTTCGGTTCGGTCGTCGGCATCATGCCCGTTGATTCCGACGAGCAGGCGATCGAACTGATGAACGACAGCCAATACGGTCTGTCTGCGTCGATCTGGACAGCCGACCTCGACGCGGCACGATCCATCGGCGAGCAGCTCGAGACCGGCACTGTCTACATGAATCGGGCCGACTATCTCGACCCGGCGCTCGCATGGACGGGCGTGAAAGACACCGGGCGCGGGGTCACCCTGTCGGCGCTCGGCTACGAGACCCTCACCCGCCCGAAGTCGTTCCACCTGCGCCACACCATCGGCTGACGTCGGGGTAACGTCACCAACAATGACGAGCGTGATCATCCGGTATCCGGTCGAGGAACTGACGGGTGATCTGGCTGGCTCGCGAGAGCAAGACCGGCTGCGACTGGTCTTCGAGTTCGTCGACCGTTGGCGTGAAGCGGATGATCTCCAGTGCGCTGGGCTGGTCGCCGGGCCACCATTGCCGACGAATAGTCGGCAGTGGGATTCGCTGGTCGCCGGGCTCGTCGAATACCTCGCGGCCCAGCGGGCGATCCCGACTCCAACCTGGGTCGACGAGCCGCACCGTTTCGTGGATGGCGCCTGGTGGGTCATCGATACCCCACTGTTTCGGGTATGGGCGCTCCATGACACTCCGGCGGCACTTTTGCGACACGGTGTGATGCTCAGCCGGGCAGATCTGGAACGGGTATGACCGGTCCACTGCTCGATCGAGCCCAAATCGAGCGCGCCTTCGATCTACTGTCAACACGACTCGCCCGCCGCAACGTCCACGCCGACCTGTACGTCATCGGTGGAGCGGCCATCGCTCTGGCGTGGGACGAACGCAGAACAACTCGCGACATTGACGAGATCTTTGATACCGACCGTCACCAGACTCTGCTCGAGGAGGTGTGGGCAGTAGCTGATGAGCTGCGTCTCCCTCGGTCGTGGCTCAATGAGCAAGCGTCCGCGTACACTCCTCGACGCCCCGATGTCGGGCAACGAACCGTGTGGGACAGTCCATCATTGCGAGTGGTTGCGGCAAATCCTGCGTTCGTACTGGCAATGAAGGTGCGCGCATGTAGGCCAAGCGATCTGGTCGACATCGTGCTGCTGCTCGATGTTCTGCGACTGTCGAGCGCCGATGCAGTCCTCGCGTTGCACGACCGCGTCTTCCCCGGCGACCGGTTACCCGACCACAAGCGAGCGGCCGTCGTGGAGATCCTGCGCGTGCGCTCCGAACGAACAGAGGATGGCGCCCAGTAGCGCGATCTGTCTCAGCGACCGCTAGCAGCGACCGTGAACGGGGCTCCGCCGATGGGGCGGTTGACCACCATCCCGATCGGGCGCGGCACCTCGCTGCTCGTCGGGGTGAGGTCGAGTCGTTGGGCGATGCGTGCCAGGATGAGGGTGAGTTCCATCTGCGCGAGTGCGAACCCGATGCACATGTGCGGGCCTCGCCCGAACGGCACCCACGCCTGGTCGCTGATCACCTTCTGTTGCGGGGTGAGATCGACGAATCGGTCCGGGTCGAAGCGCAGCGGATCGGCCCATGCGCCAGGGTCGCGACCAGCGAGGTGCGGTGACCACACGATCAGGGTCCCCTTACGGATCGTGTAGTCGCCGAGTCGGACATCGGTTCCGGCGGCACGCGCCCCGACTAGTCCTGCCGGATGCAGTCGGAGTGACTCGTGCACAACCCGCTGGGTGAACTCGAGACGAGCGAGGGTTGCGTGGTCAGCTACGTCTGAGCAGCCATCGGGCTCGCCGAGCACGACGTCGGCCTCCGCTCGTATACGTGACCAGACGCCGGAGGCCAGCGTCGCACACCACAGCATCCACGCGAGCGCTGCCGACGTGGTGTCGTACCCTGCGCCGATCAGAGTCTTGACCTGGTCACGGATCTCGGGGTCGGAGAGCGCCCCATCGATGACGATTGCCTCGAGGATGTCGAACGGGTCACCTGTGGGATGTGCTCGTCGCTTTGCGATCTCGGCGTCGATGATCTCGTCGACGGCGTGGCGATCGGAACGAACGCGAGAGCGGGCGGAGAACGGGATCGGGTGGGGAAGCTGCTTCACAGCTGCCGCCTCGATGAACTTCTGCATCCGCCCATACATCACGCCGATCTCGTCGGCTCGCGCAGCGAGGTCCTCGCCAAAAAACGCATGCAACGTGACGCCAAGGATCAGCCGCTGGATTACCGGTGACAGGTCGATCTCGGTCTCCCCTGTCTTGGCGGCACTGGTCTCGATTTCCCGGATGAGTTCTCCGATGGCCCGGTCGGCCCGGTCGACGATCATCGGGATCCACGTGTTCAATCGACGGCGGGTGAATGCGGACTGAACCGAACCGCGTCGACGGTGATGGTCCGCGCCGTCCGACACGATCATCGATCTCCTGCCGACCACGAACCTGACGCCGACCATGTTGAACTTGTGACTCCACCGAAAAGAATCGGCCGGCATTGCAAACATCGCGTGGAGCAGTTCGGGATCACCGATGACGGCGATTCGGGCGGGACCGAGGCGCAGTCCGCAAATTGGTCCGTACGTCTCGCAGAGACCATCGAGCGCCGTTGCCGGGTCTTCGAACAGTTGGCGCACCCGGGACAGGTTCTCCAAGCCACGCGGCCCGGGGAGCGGCTGCGCCCGTGGGGGCAACGACGCTTCGGAAGGACCCGACTTCGCAGATGGCATCACGCCCGAATCATCGCAGGAATCTGCTTCCTTGGGAAGCGGCCGTCGGCGCGAACGGCGGTGAAGTCAATGTCGCGGCCACATGCGACAATGAGGTGATGAACGATGAAGATCCGAGTGGTCAGACTCCAGACTTCAAGGTGGAGTTCGATCGCGCCGGTACCCGCGCCGCCCAGCACCCCACTCGACCGGAGATCCAGCTGTTATCTCCTGATTTCTACGCCGAGTTTGATGAGCTCACCACCTGGTTGCGGGCGGAGGCGCCAATGTACTGGGACGACAGCGTCGGCATCTGGGGGGCCGCCGCGCACGCCGACATCTCGCGGATGAGTCGCGACTGGCGCACGTTCTGCTCTGGCAAGGGTTCACGCCCGGAAAGTTCAGTACCTTCGATGATCAACTTCGATCCTCCCGAGCACACCCGCCGCCGACGTCTCGTCAGCGCCGGGTTCACCCGGCGCCGCGTCGTGGACCACGAACCGTACATTCGTGCCACAGTCACTCGGTTGATCGATGCAGTGATCGAACGCGGTGAGTGCGACATTGTTGCCGACCTCGCCACTCCACTGCCGATGTACATGATCGGCGAACTGATGGGTTTGCCGGCTGCCGACCACGATCGGTTGCTGCACTGGAGCGACCTGTTCGCAACCGGCGGTCAGGAAATCAGCGTGGAGGTCGAAACCGCTGTGCGCGAGTGGTGGGTATACATCGCGGACAAGATCGAGCAGCGCCGCGGAGGCACGGCCACTGACCTGGTGAGTCTCGTGGTCAACCCGGCCGATGGTGAGGAACCGTTGACCGATCTCGACCTCGTGTTCGAGACGATGCTCATCCTGGTGGGCGGCGATGAGACAACACGTCACGTCATCTCCGCCGGGGTGCTCGCATTGTTGCAGCATCCGGACCAGCTCACCGCGCTGCGCGCCGACATGAGCCTGTTGCCGAGCGCTATCGAAGAGATGCTCCGATGGGCGACACCTGTGCGCAACATGAACCGCACCGCGACCGCCGACGTCGATGTTCACGGCCAACGGGTGCGAGAAGGCGACCGGATCCTGTTGCTGTACCCCAGCGGGAACCGTGACGAATCGGTGTTCACCGATCCCTACCGGTTCGACATCACGCGCACTCCGAACGATCACGTCGCGTTCGGTGCCTACGGCCGACATCATTGCCTCGGCGCTCCGCTCGCGCGTCTTGAGCTGCGGGTGCTGTTCGAGGAGTTACTCCGTCGCTTCGACGACCTCGAACTGGCAACGGATCAGCCGCTGTCCCAGCGCCGCGGCAACTTCGTGCTCGGCCTCGACGAAGTGCCGGTGCGCTTCCGCCCAACATCATCCTGATACAGGAGCCTGAGACCCCACTCGTTCCGAGCGTGACAACGACAGGCGGCGGACCCGCGGCAAGGAACGCCACGACATCGTCTTTGCGCCATCGAGTGCAACACGATGCGGGACATCGTCGGCGCTCAGCGCTTCCGGTCGCCGAGAAAGGCGCTGGTGGTCATCGCAGCATGGTCTGGATCGTCCATCCACGGTGCATGACCGACCCCGGGCATAAGTTCAAGTTCGGCCTCGGGGAACTGTTCGACGAACCTGCGGGCGACCTCTGCGCCGCCGTTCGGGTCTTCTTCACCCCAGAGGAAGAAGATCGGCGTGTGGATGCCTGCCAGCATGCTCGCAGGCAGCACCGCCCGTTTGTTCAACCCGCTCAGCGGCCCCATCAGGCGAGGAGATGCCCCGATGTCGTTGCGCATCGTGTGCGTATCGCGCAACAACGAGACGTACCAGTCGAGGGACACTTGGTTGAACCGGCCGGATTCGAGGGCCTGGCCGAGGCCGATCTGACGGAGCATCATCTTCACCGCTCGCTCGTTGGGAGGCACCCGCGCCATCATCCAACCGAGCGGACGCGCGCTGCCAAACCGCATCACGAGCGGGACCTTGGCCATTGGTGCTCCGAAACTCCAACTAAACTCCACTATCCGATCGATCCGTTCGGGGTGTGCAGCTGCCGCGCGTAGCGCGAAGTAGCCACCGTATGACGTGGCGACGATGTGGGCGCCGGCGAGATCGAGTGCGTCAAGGACGTCTGGAATGAGTGAGTCGGCGTAGGCCTCGATTCCGGCGATGCCATCGGGCCTGACGGCCAGGCGATCGCTCAGGCCACAGCCGGGACGGTCCAGCATGATGCAGCGGAACCCGTGGAGCTTTGCCACCAGCGACGCCCAACTCGAGCCGGCATTCGATGCTCCATGGACGAAAAGCACGGCTGGCCCCTCACCTACCTCCTGCACCCTTACCGTGCACTTGGAGTGAGTGAGGTGCACGCGCTGTTCGGTCGGCCTTACATCAACCGATTCCCACAGCCTCCGTTCAGCCGCGCGATAGCTCACCTCGCTCGTTACCACTCAGCGCCCCTTCCGTACCGCGGCGATGCTACTCCTTGACAAGCGGGATGGGGAGGTACTGACACTGCGCCAAGGTGTGGCTAGCACTACCTCGGTGCTCGGGTTGGCACGGTTGCCTTGACGGCACTCCAGTGCGACGATGACGCGATGCCAAGGACGGCGATTCGGCGGCGATGGAGAAAGCGATCCGCGCCGTTGCTGCTGCGGAAAACACAGGTGATCAGAAAGCGGCTGCAGCGCTGATGACCGATGCTGGCATCGCCGCCTTCTACCAGGGAACCACACGTGCCGATCTCGAGGCAGGCAGGTCGGAAGGATTCGGTGAGGATCCGCCAACGATCCAGAAGGTGACTGTAGTCAAAGACGATGCCGACTCGGGTACGGTGACCGTCGTTGTCACTATCGGCACCGGGTACGCACTGCAGACGGTCCAAATCGCGATGGTGAAGCAGGGTGGAGCGTGGCTCGCCGATGGACTCACTTCGGTGGTGGCAAGACGATCGCTGGCCGGCCGTTGGCAAACGTGGATGCCGTCGACTATGGGTACGTCGCGGATGGTGATCTCACACGTAGGGTCAGGCCTCGATCCAGTTCACCAACACCGGAAAAGAATCTCACGAACTGTTGTTGGTGCAGATTCCCCAAGGCATCGAGGCGAATGCCGCCAAGGACGCGATCTTGAAGATGGACCCCAACAAACTGTCCGACGGGTACATGCAAATCGACTTCCTCGGTTACGCAGAGCCAGGGTCCCCATCCACGGTGGTCAACTTTGCGAAGGCGCTACCAACCGGCCACTACGCCTTTGTGTGCTTCGTACCCTCGGCGGCGTCGAAGGTAGCCCGCCGCATCTCAGTCAGGGAATGATCCACGACTTCACGGTGATCTAGGTCTCGCTCGTTTGGCCTCACCGCGTCCGGTCTATCACGATCGGATGCGGTGGCGCCGGGGTCAGCCGTTGCTCTGCCGACAAACGCTCAGTCCGCCGATCACTCCGTTGCGAAACGAGTCGATCTATTCGAACGCAGTGACGACGATGCTGGTCGCAGAAGCACGGCACGATCGCCGAAGGAATCCCGACTTCGAACAGCGTCGCGTTGAGGCCATGCACCACCCCACCGATCGATACCGGTTCGGCATCACGCGCATTCCGAATGATCACGTCGCGTTCGGTGCCTCTGGTCGAAATCATTGCCTCGGTGCTTCGCTGGCGCGTCTCGAGCTGCGGG
>JANYDH010000167.1 GCA_025359865.1 Actinomycetes bacterium
GTCGTGAGATGTCGCTCAGCGACATCTCACGACCAAAGATGGGCAGGCTGGCGGGCTGGGCTGGTTCAGAACACGACGACGGAGCGCAACACCTCGCCACGTTCCATCTTGTGGAACGCCTCCTCGACGTCGCCGATCCCAATGGTCTCGGACACGAACCGGTCGAGATCGAGCCGTCCCTGGAGATAGAGGGCGATCAGCATCGGGAAGTCTCGGCTGGGGAGACAATCGCCGTACCAACTGGATTTCATCTGGCCACCACGGCCGAACAGTTCGATGAACGGAAGCTCGATCGTCATATCGGGGTGGGGCACGCCGACGAGTACCACCGTGCCGGCCAGGTCGCGTGCATCGAACGCTTGCCGATAGACGGCTGGGTTGCCAACGGCCTCGATGCACACATCCGCGCCATTGCCCCCGGTGACGCTCTTGATGTACTCGACCGGTTCGGTGGTCTTCGCGTTCACGGTGTGGGTGGCGCCGAACTCCCTTGCCCACTGCAGTTTGCGGTCGTCGAGATCGACGGCGATGATGGTGTGCGCGCCAGCAAGACGTGCGCCCGCGATCGCTGCGTTGCCGACGCCACCGCACCCGAACACTGCGACCGAGTCGCCACGGGTGACGCCGCCGGTGTTGATGGCAGCACCGATGCCGGCCATCACGCCACAGCCCAACAACCCGGCAGCTGCGGCAGGAGCGGCAGGGTCGACCCTGGTGCATTGGCCCGCTGCTACGAGCGTCTTGTCAGCGAACGCGCCGATGCCCAGCGCCGGCGACAGCACCGTTCCATCGGTCAGCGTCATCTTCTGCGTCGCGTTGAATGTGGAGAAGCAGTACTGCGGGCGACCGCGGAGACAACTCCGGCAGGTGCCACAGACCGCGCGCCAGTTGAGGATCACGAAATCGCCCGGCACAATACCGTTGACGCCAGGCCCGACAGCTTCGACGATGCCCGCTGCCTCATGCCCCAGCAGGAAGGGGAAGTCGTCGTTGATCCCGCCTTCGCGGTAGTGCAGGTCGGTATGGCACACGCCACATGCCTGAACGACGACCACAGCCTCGCCCGGACCAGGATCTGGGATGACGATGGTCTCGATCGACACGGGTTGGCCCTTGCCTCTTGCGACGACACCACGAACTTGCTGCGACACGATTTCCTCCCGGGTAGAACGATGCTCGGCGTAGCGAACGCCAGCGAGAACCGTAGCGCACCTTCATCTGACCCCGCCCGGGGCTTGCTCGAACGGATTCCAACATCACTCCGGATTCGATGACGGGCCGCCTGCTCGACGTTTTCCCGCCTTGAGGCTCAAGACACCGCTGTGGCGCAGAACGTGTCGCCCTGAGGCAGTGACTGCTGCAGCGACGCAGCGGTGTCGCCGCCATACAACCCGGCAAGCATCCCTTTGACCATGCCACGATCGACCGCACAGATCACCGGGTGTTCGATCGCCACATCGCCGAACGGGCAGTGGTTGTTGACGATTCGCAACTGGTTGTTGTGGTGATCGGTATGCGCGGCGAAACCGTGCGCGGTAAGTGCATCGGCCACGGCATGCAGCGCCGAGCGCAGTGACCGCTGGCCGGCGACGATGTCGCTACCGGTGAGGCCGGCAGCCATGGCCGCGCCGTACTCCTGACCTACCTGCTCGGCCATTGCCTCTGCCTGGGCTCGAGGCAGTAGGGCCAGCGCCTTACCGAGCAAGGTGAGCACCAGATCGTCGCTGCGTACAGGCACATCCGGCAGGGCCTCGCTGGCCGCGCGGTAATGCTTCGACGGGCGACCCGCGCCGGACCCCTCGGCGCGCTCGACGGCCACCTCGAGATACCCGCCGGCGGCGAGCTTGTCGAGGTGATGACGCGCGACGTTGGGATGCAACCCGAACTGCTCGGCCACCTGCGCCGCAGTGACACCGTTGTCGCCCTCACGTGCGAACAGGTAGATGCCGCGACGGGTCGGATCGCCGAATGCGTTGGTGATTGCCGACACTGTTGCCGTGAAGGTGCCGTTCGAGCTGCTCGTCTTTCCAGGCACGCAGGTATTCTACCTATCCGCGTAGTGGTAATTCGAAACAGCGGCAGCCAGCACCTGCTGGCACCCCCACTCAGCCGATCCCACGGAGACCGACATGACTACCACCGACGAAATCATCGAAGCCTTGCGCCCGGTGGAAGACCCGGAACTGCGACGATCGATCGTCGACTTGGGCATGGTCCGCAACGTCGATATCAACGCCACCGGAGCGGTCGCCGTGCGCATCGCTCTCACTGTCGCGGGCTGTCCGTTGCGCAACGAGATCCAGAACCGCGTCACGTCGGCCGTGCAACCTCTGCCCGGCGTCACAGCTGTCACGCTCGACTTCACGGTGATGACCGACCAAGAACGCGAGGCCCTGCGGATCAAGCTCCATGGCAGCCCAGCCGCCTCCGCTGGCGAGGGACAGGCACACGGGCATGCCGAAGGGCGCAAGGTGCCGTTCAGCGAGCCAGGTTCGAAGACCCGACCCCTTCTTATCTCGTCAGGCAAAGGCGGTGTGGGCAAGAGCAGCGTCACCGTCAACCTCGCTGTCGCTCTTGCCAGCCAGGGGTACTCGGTCGGCGTCGTCGATGCCGACATCTACGGGTACTCGGTGCCGCGCATGCTGGGGGTCGACCGCGACCCCGTGGTGATCGACCAGATGCTCGTGCCACCCGAGAACTACGGGGTGCGCTGCATCTCGATCGGCTTCTTCGTGCCGGAGGGCCAGGCCGTCATCTGGCGGGGACCGATGCTGCACAAGGCACTCGAACAATTCCTCACCGATGTGTTCTGGGACGAACCCGATTTCCTGCTCATCGACATGCCGCCCGGTACCGGCGACATCGCGCTCTCGCTGAGCCAGTATCTGCCACGCGGCGAGGTGTACGTAGTCACCACGCCGCAACCTGCGGCACAGAAAGTGGCGAGCCTGTCGGCGGCGATGGCCGCAAAGGTCAACCTGCCGGTCAAGGGCATCATCGAGAACATGTCGTGGTTCACCGGCGACGACGGCAAGCGGTACGAGATCTTCGGCGCCGGCGGAGGTCAGGAACTGGCCGACCAACTCGGCATTCCCCTCTTGGGTCAGCTTCCGCTGGTACCGGCGTTGCGCAAGGGTGGCGACGACGGACACCCGATCACCGCCGTCGATCCCGACAGCGAAGTGGCGCGTTGCTTCCAAGAAATCGCCCGCCGCATCGCCGTCGATCTGAAGCCGAAGAAGATCTTCAGCCCCAGCCTGCGCATCAACTGACGCTTCACCTGCGGTCCAACGTTCAACCTTCATCCTGAGTGGCATCCCATCGATTCGGAACGAAGGGGGAGGGTGAGGCGAAATCGCCCGACCTTTGGCGTTGGGCTGTCATTGACAGGCTGTCGCACAATGCTGTGTGGTGGTGTGGCGGGTGAGGTTGGTCGTCTCGTCGTCTCGTCGTCTCGTCGTCTCGTCGTCTCGTCGGCAACGGTGTCATGGTCGTTGCTGAACTCGTGGTGTGCCGCACAAGTCGGCTCAACGTCGGCGACTGACAGCCCACCCGCTGGGCCCACCCGTTGTTGCGGTGCGGAGTCGCGTCGAGTTATCAGGGCTAGCGACATGAAAGTCGACGCGATCCTGGCCGCACAGCCGTCGTGGTCGCTGATGCAGACTTCCACCACGCCCGCCTGTCATGCAACGAACGTTCACGCTGCAGTGCGACCGCGCGGTCGGGATCGGGATCGGGCACCGCCAACCCCACCCACATATTGCGACAACCTGTTGACAACAACCCAACGCCAAAGCTCAGCCCTCGTGTTGAGTTGGAGCGCCGGATGCGTTCGCTCACAGTGCGCGTTGTGATCGTCGGCGGGCTGAGGTGGTGTTACGCGCGACTGAGGGGCGGTCGGCTGTGGACCGGGTCTCCGCCGTGACGAGTTCGATCGCTGATCGCGGCGACACGTGGAGGCACGTGTCGCTACGTAGGCACACGTGCCTCCACGTGTCGAGCACCCCCACCACTCACATCGGCGAAGTCAGGCCGTGATGCCGCCACACCGCACCCTCAATGTGCGACAGTCTGTTTAGAAATACACTCGCGAGAGATCGATTCGGGCGTGTTGGATCAGCTTCACAACTGGATCCGAGTAGCTTTTCTTCATGACCTTCACCCGGATTACGGTCGACGCCGAGCGTATGGGGGGCTTGCCATACGTTCGTGGCCTTCGGTTTCCTGTGGCGTCTGTAGTGGCGATGGCGTCTGTAGTGGCGATGGCGTCTGTGGTGGCGATGGGTGCAGACGGAATGACGGTTGAGGAAATTCTCGGCGAGCATCCGGACCTCGAGGCTGAGAACGTCGCCGAGTGCCTGCGTTACGCAGCGCTGGCCGTACAAGAACAACTCCCGCTGCGCCAGCCGGCGTGAAGTTCCTGCTCGACCAGAACCAGTCTCCACTGCTCGTCGAACTTCTTACAGCGTACGGTCACGATGTCGCGACCTCGTTGGGGGGAGCGATCGTGGATTTCGATGCCGACCATGTGCGCGTCCGGCAACTCCCGATGCAACGGCGTTAGCGGATGACGGTCAAGCGGCCGTTCGGTACGTGGTCACGATGACGTCGACGTCGACAGTGGTCAACGTCGAGGCGATCACCTCGCGCCGGGCAGGGTTGGCGCTCCACCAATAGGGCGTCATCTCGAGCAGCCGGAGTCTCATCCGGGCGTCCGCCAGGTCGATGGTGAAGCTCACCCGCTCGGTCGTCTCGAGGAGCAAGCCCCGCGAATCATCCAGGTCCTCCGGCTCGCGATGAGCGCGCGGCGCGTCGTAGAGCACCGCTTTCAGTTGGGTCAGATGTGCGGCACCAGGGGTGACAACGACGGCCATACCGCCCGGTTCGAGCACGCGGAGCATCTCGTCGAACGGACGCGGCGAGAACACACTCACCACTGCACCGAACGAGGCATCGGCAAACGGCAACCGGTAGCTGGATGCAACCGCATATCGATGTGTGCGGTGGCGGCGTGCTGCAAGTCGGACGGCCGGCTTGGAGATATCGATCCCGTAGGCGGCGCAACCACCTACCGCTGCAATAGCGGCCAGGTAGCTCCCTTCGCCGCAACCGGCATCGAGTACCGCGGCAACGTCAGCCGTAGCGATCCGGACGGCCACCGCGTCGATGACCCGCGAGTACAGACCGGCATCGAACACCTCACGCCGAGCCGCGACCATCGCCTCGTCATCGCCAGAAGCACCGCCGGGCAGTCGTCCGCCGATGAGTAGATTCACGTACCCCTCACGGGCTCGATCAAACGAATGTCCACCAGAGCAGCGCAACGTCATGCCGTCTTCGACCAATGGCAGCGAGCAATGCGGGCACCGGAATGCCACGATCGGCTTCGTCGCCGGGCCCTCTGCGCGACCATCATGTGTACCGACCATCAGCACGAGTATCACAGGGGGCACCGTGGAACTGCACGCAGCAACGCTCAGCGAGACGGGGTTCGACCCGGACCGACTCGATCGCATCGCCGGACACCTCGAGCGCCACTACATCGGTCCCGGCAAAATCGCCGGGTGTCAGGTGGCGGTTGCCCGCCACGGCCACCTTGCGTATCAACGTTCGTTCGGCCATATAGATCTCGAACGCGACATCAAGATGCGCGATGACACCATCTTTCGGATCTACTCGATGTCGAAGCCGATCACGTCGATCGCTCTGATGACGCTGTACGAGCAGGGCCACTTCCAACTCGATGATCCGGTCGCACGATTCTTCCCGTCGTGGCGCAACCATCAGGTCTGGATCTCGGGTGTCGGCGACGACATGGTGACCGAACCCGCGCTGCGGCCGATCTCGTTCCGTGACGTGCTCAGCCACACGGGCGGCCTCACGTACGGCGGTGGTCTACCCGGTGTCGGTATACAGCACCCGGTCGACCACGTGTACCGTCAGTTGGGCGTCCGCAGTTTCGGGGCCGCTGCCACACTGCCGGAGTTCATGGAGCAACTCGCGCAAGTGCCACTGCGCTACCAGCCGGGCACTGCGTGGATGTACTCGCTGTCAACCGACGTGTGCGGAGCATTGGTCGAACAGATCTCGGGCATGCCGTTCGAGCAGTACTTGCAACAGACGATCTTCGAGCCGCTCGGAATGGTCGACACCTCGTTCCAGGTCGCCCCTGACAAGGTCGCGAGGTTCGCTGCCAACTACCAGCGCAACGTCGACAAGTCGACCACGTTGATGGACGACCCGGCCACCAGCGCCTACACGAGACCGCCGATGTTCGTATCCGGTGGCGGCGGATTGACCGGCACCACTGCCGACTACATGCGGTTCTGCGAGATGCTGCGCCGAAACGGTGAACTCGACGGTCACCGCGTGATCGGGCCGCGCACTCTCGCACTGATGACGATGAACCATCTCCCCGGCCGAGGGGATTTGACCGCCTTGGCCCTCGACTCGTTCTCCGAGACCGACAACACCGGTATCGGGTTCGGGCTCGGCTTCGCGATGACGACCGACCAGGTTGCCGCTGGAAACCTGAGTAGCGGCGACTACTACTGGGGAGGCGCAGCGTCGACGCTGTTCTGGGTCGACCCGGTCGAAGACCTGTCGGTGGTGTTCATGACCCAGTTGATGCCGTCCGGCACATTCAACTTTCGCGGCCAACTGAAGGCCTTGATCTACAGCGCGATCACCGAATAACGTAGGAAGACAACTGCGTAACGTTGAGGGGCAGAAGATGCAGGACCGCGAGAAAGAGGTACAACCAGTACCGACGCCACGTGAGATGCAACGGTCGACCGTCCAACGCCTCATTCGCCCGACCGAAACGCCCCAGTCCGACACTTCCCGCCTGTTCGATGGTGTCGGCCCGACGTGGCGCACCGGCGTCCAATCAAGTGCCACAAGCAGGGTCCGACCGATGGGATCCTCGCCAGAGCACCGGTTCGTGGCTGCTCGTGACCGCAGCGCCGAAACCGAAGCCGACCGTATTGCGGCCACTGCATCCAGCCGCCTCAGCGCGTCGGATTCAGGCAGGATCGCCCGGTCGATTCGCGTCGGAGGATCGCGGCTTCCGTCCCAACTGCAACGCGTGCTGCATCCGTTGGTCGGCGACACATCGAAGGTCACGATGCACTCGGATGCCGATTCCACTGCTGCGTCGGCATCACTGGGGGCGCGCGCATTCGCGCAGCAGTCCCGGGTGCATCTTGGAGCGGGCGAACGATCTGCGCCGGACGCCACGGAACTCGTGCTGCACGAGGCGGTACACGCGGTGCGTCACACCTCGGCCAGCGGGAGTGCGCCTGTCGATGCACAGGGATCCGAACTCGTGCATGCCAAGCTGAAGGGCACCAACGCGGCGCTCAAAGAGATGGGCGGGGGGTCGACGTCGGGCACCGCACGGAAGTTCATCGGGAAGAAGACCAACTGGGATCAGGTCACCGACGGACTGGCCGAGTTCGAAAAGACTGAGATTGCGGTGGTCAAGACAGGGGTTGCGCTGACGCCGAAGGACAAGGACCGGTTGATTTCGCTCATCGACCGGATCGAGACCGCCTGCCTGGCGTGGCAAAAGGCCAACAGCGGCGACAAGGAGGGACTGGCGAGCGAGCAGAGGCACAAGACAGAGATCGACACTCGAAACGACGACGGCGGGAAAACGAACGAAGAGGGAGAATGGATCGATCCGACCGACGGGCGCACGAAGGCGAACCGCCGTCAGGCGATCGCGATGCTGTTGCCGCGGATTCGGCGCGAACGCGAGGACCTCCGCAGCGGTCAGTGGGAACAGCAGTTCGGACTGAACGACTCGACGATGACCCATCACAAGGACCGGTTTGCCGGCGGGGCGATGAACACCGTCGATGCCGTGAAGTACCAGTCCGGAGGAGAGTCGTTCGAGGGTGTCTTCAAAGAAGACAAAGGCTTCGACAAGAAACCCGGCCGCAACGCGCTCGAGTCGGGGATCCGACGGAGAGATCCGAACTACTCGGCGAGAGCCGTCGCCATGTACCGCCTCGACAAGCTGCTGCAGACCGACGTCATCGCTCGGACCGAGTTCGCCACCCACCACGGCAAGGTCGGGTCGGTCTCAGAGATGGCCAAGGGGACCCAGGCGAGCAAGCTCTCCGAGAATGGCAACATCGCGTTGACCGACGACGAGAAGCGTCGCAAGGGCGACACGGCCATTTCGGTCGAGGACCCGGTCCTGCAACGGTGTCTCAACAAGCTGCAGGTCATCGATGCCATCTCTGGCCAGCTCGACCGCCATGGCGGCAACTTCTACATCCAGACCGACGCCAGTGGAAAGGTCACGGGCGTCACCGGGATCGACCTCGACATGGCGTTCGGCAAGGACATGGACGATCCGTCGTTCGAGAGCAAGCCGAGGGACGCGGTCCACTACCGGGGCATTCCGGCCCTCATCGACTACGAACTTGGACAACGACTGCTCCAGATCACCGACGAAGACATCGAGGCGGCCATCGGCGGGCTACTCGACGACGACGAGGTCGAGGCCACCAAGCTTCGCTTTCGCGCGGTTCGCGAACACGCCGAGGAACTGGACAAGTCGCAGTCCCTGACAAGGCAATGGACGAGCGAGACCGCCAAACAGGGACGCTCTGCTCTGCCCACGACGAACCAGAGCGAGTTCGGCGACATCGACTCCTACTCCAACGTCATGGCCGATCTAGGGGCGCCCAAGAGCAAACTGCAGACCCCGGTCGCCGACACGATCATGTCCACCTTCGAAACTGTCGGCAAGCTGCTGGCGCGCCCATGGGGCCCGAAGTTGAACGCGCTTGCCGATCCGCAGAGATACGCGATCAGGAACGCCACCCGTGATGCGGTGACGCCGGTGATCGTGACGGCGGCGTTCAACGCTCGGATCGGTGTCGACGACGCACCGGGCGAGGCATTGCGGACCCTTGACGAGGTGTTCGCCGACGACCAGTTCTGGAACCAACTCATCATGGCGCTCGACAACGCTCCCGAACAGAAGGTGTCGGGACTCTTCAAGATTGCGTTGACCGAATTGAATCGTCGCGCCAGCGCCCTACCACCCCGGCGCGCGCCATCGCGGGCGCCCAACAAGCCGCTACCACCGACGCCCACGAAGGCGCGGACTGGGCCTCCCAACAGGCCGCTACCACCGACGCCCACGAAGGCGCGTTCGGGCCCGCAAGGCTGACCTTTGGCGTTGGGCTGCTGTCAATGACAGCCCAACGCCAAAGGTCGGACGATTTCGCCGCACGACGCGAATTCAACGGACCTCCGCGCAACCGAACTAGCATCGATGCGGGGCGCATCGCTCGGTCCTGATCCCCATTGCTGCGGTGTCGACGATGCTGTTCGCCGCCTGCAGCTCGAGCTACTCGCCAACTGCCAGCAGGTCCGAGCGGCAGACGGAACAGTCCACCGAGACCACAACGGCACCAACCGTGACGACGGTTGCGCCGACCGTTGCGCCGACCGTTGCGCCGACGACGACCGAAGCCGGACCCACCGGGCCGACACCGTGGAGTGAAGCGGTCGACGCGTTCGATCCGGAGGGAACGCCCGACGTCAACGCGGCGCTCACCATGTTCACGATGGTGTTCGGCGCCGTCGAAGGCTTCCCCGAACCACCGGCTGACAGCGGCGCCTCGGGTGATGTCAGCGTTGCGTTCCGTGCGGTCGCCGGCGTCTGGGATCAACTCACACCCTCGCAACGCGACGCCGTGACCGCGCTGACCAGCGGCGACGATGACGCGAACTCGATCTCGACCGAGCTCGGGTTCCGCAAGTCGGCCCCCAGAGCGAAGCCGGATCAAGCGCTCGTCGACTCGATCAATGCTGCAGTCGTCGGCCTCCGAGCGAAGATCGCCGCTCACATCGGCGACTTCAAGGGCCCGATCAAGGGCGTCGTCACGGAGAAGGACAACGCCGCCAAAGATCTCGGCATGGCCGTACCGTCCGTAGTCACGGGCGACGGTGCAATGTCCGGCTGCACGTTGAAGATCTTTCCGAACGCCCTCGCCACAAATGCCGAACGCCTCGTCAACACGCTCGCGCATGAGGTGTTTCACTGCTTCCAGTTCGGCGCGTACGCAACGACGAGTCGATGGGGAGGTGCGCCCAGTTGGGTCGTCGAGGGTGGCGCAGAGTGGGCCGCGGCGATGGTCACCGCGCCTGATGACACGACCCCGGGCCGGTGGACGAAGTACTTCGGCACGCCGCTCGTGCCGTTGCAGTATCGCAGCTACGACGCCGTTGCGATCTGGTCGCACCTCGCAGAATCCGGCACTGATCCGTGGAGCGTGTTCCGGGCAGTGTGGGCAGTAGGTGGAACCGCAGCGGCGTTCACGGCGGCTGGCGCGAACACCCCGGCCTTCCTCGATTCGTGGGCGTCGGGCACCTATCGCGATCCATCCAGAGGCGCAGGTTGGGACACCACTGGCCCGGGCATCACCGCCGATTCGGTCGTTCCGAAGAAGCTAGAAGTACCCGACGAGGGTGCAGTGAACGCGAACGTGTCGCCGTTCGCGATCACCACCTACGGAGTGATCAGCACCACCGAAGTCATCGTGTTCACCTCGGTCACCGGACACGCTCGACTCTCCGACGGCCGGATCGACACCACGGAGCTTTCCGGTCAGCGGTTCTGCAATCGTGTTGGCGGCTGTACGTGTCCGAAGGTGCCCGACGACATTCCGCTGCTGCCGCTGGCGGCCGGCCCGATCCTCGCGCTTTCGGGCGGACCCGAGGGCTCGAGCGTGGCGATCACGGGGATGCGGCTCGACAAGCACTGCGAGGAGAAAGAGCGGCGGCCGGTCCAGGTGACGCTGGATCGACCTGCGAGCGAGGGTGTCCTCGCCGGCCAGGTCGTCGAGCTCACGTCGTGCAATGGGGCCTACGGTGACTGGAGCGGAGTGCTCCGACTCGGGGGGTTGAGTCTCGACGGCTTCTCCGTGGCGTTCCCGGACATCCCGCTCTCGTTCACGGTCGGTGGCACCGGCGTCGTCACCGTCTCGGCGGCAGCGAGTGGCACCGTCCAGACCCCGGCGTTCCCTCTGGATGTCGCGTACGACCTGCAGATCACCGTCGATGGGAGCACCATGACAATCGTCGGCACTGGGACTGGCACCAACGACACGTTCAGCATCGAGCTCCCGGGCGGGATGGGCGATCTGCCGATCGTGCCGGCTCCGGACGGCGCCTGCCCGGACGTGTAGCCGCCACCTCAACAGCGCGGCAGCAGGGTCGCCGGGCCACGACATCGGTGTTGTGCTAGAGCATCGCCGCATGAGTTGATTGAATGCAAACCCTGCGCCAACGGCCCCAGGGTGATCAACTCGGCAACGGCGTCATGTTCACCTGACATTGTTGTCAAGCCGAGTTGACGAATCTCGGAAATGTGCTTGTTTCCCTCTTTCGACCGCTTGTGTCGACCGCTTGCGCGACGAACCGCAGGCCACGATGACCGGATTCGTCGAACACCCGCCACACGACCCGGCAGCCGAGCATCACTGCTGACCTTTGGCGTCGGGCTGTCAGCGGCAGGCTGTCGCACAATGCTGTTTGGCGGTGCGGGGGTGAGATCGGCCGTCTAGTCGTGTTATCGGCAACGGTGTCATAGTCGTTGCTGAACTCGTGATTGTGCCACAGAAGTCGGCTCAACGACGGCGACTGACAGCCCACCCGCCGGGCCTACCCGCTGTTGCGAT
>JANYDH010000024.1 GCA_025359865.1 Actinomycetes bacterium
CACGCTACGACAACCACGCATCCCCTACCAGCGTCGCGCGCCCCACGAAAAGAGTGCCGATGTGCAGCCTTGGGCGAAGTGACGAACACAACGCGCGAAACTGCCATCTCGTTCTGCACTTCGCGACTTCACGTCGCACCACCCGATCTTTGGCGTTGGGCTGGCGCATACAGCAGTCGAACGCTCCGACCAACTTCACCGTTACTGACCCACGCTCCTAGGCGGACTGTGGTGCGAAGTCAGCGAGCGCGTCAGCGGGCACGCCCAGCGTGCCGTCGTCGAGATGTACCCGGGGGACCTTCCGGTCGTACATCGCCTTGATGACGACCCGAGTCGGCACACCGAGACGTTCGGCGGCTTCGGTTGGGCGAAGAATCTCGTCGTACATTCCACACATCCCTCGTCGAGTCCGAGCCTACGGTGGAGCAGCCGGTTGATCGTTGCGATCTCGTCCCGCAGCCCACGGGCCGCTTCGCTTCGGTCGCGGTGATCGCGCGAAGTTCGTCCGGGCCTCCGCCCGCGACGAACCGGACGGTTCGGGAAAGCTCCGACAGCACGGTGGTGACTCCGACGTCAGCTTTTTGGATGGTCTGTTGCTGCGAACCCAGTTCACGTTCGAGTTCGGCGATTCGCTGCGTCGCGCCCATCCATGCAGATAACAATCAAATGACGTAAGGCATGCTTTGTTATGGAGAACCACCCAGCCGACTCGTTGCGTCCGGCGGGGCCAAGGGCACCGTAGGATCACGGTCGCATTACACGCGGAAGTCGAGGCGGACTCAACCGTCGATGTCCCGCCCCGGTAGCTCAGTGGATAGAGCACTGGTTTCCTAAACCAGGTGTCGCAGGTCCGATTCCTGCCCGGGGCACCCGTCACGGACGAGCGCTCGCAGCCGCATGTCGGCGGCGGTTGTGGTGCGCATGTTTTGCGGTCTGGTTCCCGGATGGACATCGCCGACGTTGGTTTCGAAAGCCGGGGTGCGCTGTGACCTGGCGGGGCTTGTCGATGGAGCTGTAGCGATTCTGTGGTCAAGTCATCGACGGCGTCTGCCGAAACCTGTTGGTGATGCGCGACAGCAAGGCGCCCGCTGCGCCAACCTCTCAGCCGCTGCGTCGGCTTCATTCAAGCGAGCCCGCTCGCCCGGTGACATCGCGCACTGCCGCTTCACCGGCTTCGTCTACGTCCCACCGAACCCGGGACCGGCCGCCGGGTGTCCCGTCGGCGGCCGGAGCGGCCATGGCCGCCGACGACGCGTTACGTCACCCGGATGCTTCTCCGTTGCCGACCACCACCGGCCGGTTCGCGTTCCTGAGCGGGCTGGACGAGTCGTCGGTGATCGAGTTGCTCGAAGCCCTGGAACGCGACGACGACGTTCAGGAGTTGCACCGGATGGTGATGCTCCGCCATGCGGAACTGTCGCCGCAGCCAAGTCCAGAGGTGCGTCGTGAGCAAAGCCGCAGCGTTGTCCACAGCGGCGATCAACTGGTGGACGCCCAGTACGGCGTTGCGTACGACGCGGCCTGCAAGTGCGTCGGCGTCTATCACCGGGTGAGTCTCATCCCCCCGCCCGCCGCCGTGGCTTCACGACTGACGCAAGATCAGCGTGAGTTCTTCCTCGAACGTGCCGAGCAAGGGTGCGTTGACCAGTTGTTGATCGTTCCGCAACTCGACGATCGTGTGGTGCCGCTGTCGATGCTGCTCGACGGCTACACCGCGTTGCGGAGGTCGATGCCTGCTGATCCGGATGCGGCGGCGCCGACCCAACGGGCAGTGCCGGTCGATGAGCAGCAGTACGTCGTCGAGAAGGGATTGTGGAACCGGGCGAACTTCAACCAGTCACACAACCCTGCGTACTCGTCATCCAGCGGAATCGAGCCGGTCTGGAAAGTCCTTGTTCTTCTCGGTGACGTGCTCGACCCGCTCGATCCGTCGAAGTCAGCTCATCCCTCTGGCGAACTCGGGCTGGTCCACAACCTGAACGACCCTCGGGCGATGAAGCGTGCGCTCGAGAAGGAGAAGGAAAAGCTGCAGCTCCGTCGCGTCAACCTCGCTGAACTCTCGATCGCTGGGTACGTCATCGCGAACACCATCTTGTCGATGATCGGTGAGCAGACGCTGGATGGTGCACACAACACCGCAACGCTGTTCACGCATTACCAACAGCTCAAGCGGGAGGCCGGTGCCGATCTGTATCCCGTCGTGTACACGCGCAACGGGCGGATCTACCTCGACGAAACACCGTCGACGTCACGCGCCCGGGTGCGTCCGGTCGGTGTACGTCGCGTCATCGAGATCATCTGATGCCAGTCGCGGCTATGCCGCGATTGGCATCAGCTTGCGCCACCACGTTCCGAGGATGTCGCTGCGGACGCTCTCGGCCACGGCAGCAGCCTCGGCGATCAGTTCTCCCGGCACGTTGAGCTCGGTCAGCGTGGCGCCGAGGTGGCCCATCACCGCATCGAAATGCGAGTCGTCGAGTCCGCGGCGCACTAGGTGAGCGTGAGCCTTCACCATGTCTGTGCCGGCGTATGCGTTCGGTCCGCCGAATGCCATCGTCAAGAACGCTTTCTGCTTCGCCGCTTGCCTGGGCATGTCGATGCCCCGGAAGAACTCGTTGATGTGGTCATCTGCGAGAACCTTCTTGTAGAAGATCTCCACAGCTGCATCGACGGCTGCGGCGCCACCGATCCGGTCGAACAAGCTTGTGCTCATCGGGTGCTCCTTCGTCATCATCATGTCGACCCATCGTGGATCAACACTGCGTGACAGTCCTGATTCGCTTTGTCGAAAGCACGTTGGTCGAAATCCCTAGCCACGCAGCCGCGTTGTGTGAGCGCGGCTACGGTGCGAGCCGATGAGTGAACCTGATCGCACCTTGCCGGCCGGCTATCGCGAGCAACTCGACCTCGGCTACGTCTTCGGCAGCGTGCTGACGTTCGGCCAGCGACCGTTGCTCACCGAACCGGAACAACTCGACCGCTGGCAGCCCGATGTGGCGGTGCTTGGCGCACCATTCGACCTGGGCACCACGAACCGCCCAGGGGCCCGCTTCGGCCCGCGGGCGATTCGTACGCGTGCGTATGAGCCGGGGACATTTCACCTCGACCTCGGCCTGGAGATCTTCGACTGGCTCGAGGTGGTCGACGTCGGCGATGCGTTCTGCCCGCACGGCATGGTGCAAACAAGCCTCGACAATGTGAAGGCCAAGGTGGCCTCGGTGGTGGACCGCGGCATCATCCCGATCACGATCGGTGGCGACCACACGATCACCTGGCCGGCTGCGACCGCCGTGGCCGACCACTTCGGGTTCGGTACGGTCGGCATGGTTCACTTCGATGCCCATGCCGACACCGCCGACACGATCGACGGCAACCTTGCCAGTCACGGAACACCGATGCGGCGCCTCATCGAGAGCGGAGCGATCCCCGGCAACAACTTCGTTCAGGTCGGCCTGCGTGGCTACTGGCCAGGGCAAGACGTGTGGGACTGGATGCGCGACCAAGGCATGAAGTGGCATCTGATGGACGAGGTCCATCGTCGTGGGCTCGACGCAGTCATCACCGACGCCATTGTCGAGGCGATGGATGGCGTCGACCACCTGTATGTGAGTGTCGACATCGACTGTCTCGATCCCGCGTACGCACCTGGTACGGGCACCCCCGAGCCCGGGGGCATCGCCAGCGTCGACCTGCTACGAGCCCTGAGGCGGTTGGCGATGGAGTGTCCACTCGTCGCCTTCGACGTGATGGAGGTGGCACCCGCGTACGACCATGCAGACTGCACCGTCAACGTCGCCCATCGTCTGATCATGGAGATTCTCGCCGGACTCGCCTGGAAGAACCGCCAGGCCGGCGCCGTGCCGCATTCCGACGGACGCGGACCTCGCTGACGCGTTTCAGGTGTCGATTCGGTAGACCTGAACAGGCAGCCGCGAGGGTGCCTCTACCATGGCTGTCGGCCAACCGAGGTAGATGATCGCCACGATGGTTGTGTCCTCCGGAAATCCGCACAGCTCAGCCACGACCACGTCAGCGCCTTTGGGGCAACTTGACCAGAAACTGGCGAGGCCGTGCGCCGTAGCACCGAGAAGCAGGTTCTGCACGCCGGACGCCACTGCGTCACGGTTCTCAGCTGTGCGCAGTTGCGAGTCGCCCGTGACGCTACCGACCACGACCACCCCGGGGGAGCGGAGGTACTTCGTGCGTGTCTTGGCCACCTTCGCAGCATCGTCGCCGCGAGCTGCCATGGCGTCGGCTGCAGCGTCGCCGAGCCGGCGTCGCCCGTCGCCGGTGACCCAGGCCAGTTCCCATGGCCAGGTACGTTTGTGGTTCGGCGCCCATGTGAGCAACTCGCACAACTCGTCGACCATCGAGTCGGGAACTTCACGGTGTGCATCGACGAGCAGGCTGGTGCGTCGCCTGCGGATGAGCGCGGCAAGTTCGCCAGGTGTCATTGCGATGCAGGCGACCCGAACTGGCGGTCGCCGGCATCGCCCAGACCGGGCACGATGAACGCATGTTCGTTGAGCCGCTCGTCGACCGCTGCGGTGTAGATCGCCAGGTCGAGGCCGGCCTGTTCGAGTACGGCGATGCCTTCTGGTGCAGCAAGGACGCAGACAACGATGATGGTGCCGGTGGCCCCATGGTCGAGCAGCAACTGGCACGTGTGGGCAAGTGATCCGCCGGTGGCGAGCATCGGGTCGAGCACGATGATCTGGCGGCCTGCGATGTTCTCGGGCAACTTGTTGACATACGGCTTGGGCTGGAACGTGGTCTCGTCGCGAGACACGCCGATGAAGCCGACGTCGGCATTGGGCAGCAATGACTGGGCGGCGTGCAGGAAACCCAGCCCAGCGCGCAACACCGGAACCATCACCGGCTGCGAGGACAGCACCTGGCCGGTGGTGCCGGTCAGCGGTGTGGTCACCCGCACCTCGTTGGTAGCCAGCCCGCGTGTGGCTTCGGCGATCAGGAGCACGCCGATTCGTTCGAGCTCTTGGCGGAACAGCGCGTTGGGTGTCTCGACGTCGCGGACCCGAGCCAGCGAGTCGGCGATGAGGGGATGATCGATCAGATGGACGGAAACCGGCATGGTGCGAGTGTGTCAGATTGGCCGTGGTTGCGGTGTAGGCCGTCAGCCGGCACCGAGGGTGGCGGCAGCGTTCATCAGCGCGTAGCGCGGCTTGATGAGGCCATTGATGATCCGCAGTCGCTCGGGAAACGGGGCGAACGCACTCTTCATCGCGTTGATGGTCAGCCACTCGAAGTCGGACAGGCCCCATCCGAAGGCTTCGGCAAGTTGAGCGAACTCACAGGTCATCGAGGTGGCGCTCATCAGCCGGTTGTCGGTGTTGACGGTGACACGGAAGCGAAGACGGCGCAACATGCCGATGGGATGTTCGGCGACGGAGGCGCAGACGCCGGTACCGACGTTGGATGTGGGGCACAACTCGAGTGGGATTCGCCGGTCGCGCACGAACGCCGCGAGCCGACCCAACTGCTCTTCACCGGCAGCGCCGGTGATGTCGTCGACGATCCGCACGCCGTGGCCCAACCGCTCGGCGCCGCAGAACTGGACGGCCTCCCAGATACTGGGCAGGCCGAACGCTTCGCCCGCATGGATCGTGGTGTGGAAGTTCTCGTGTTGGACGTACTGGAACGCGTCGAGGTGGCGTGTCGGCGGGTAACCGGCCTCGGCACCGGCGATGTCGAAGCCGACCACGCCCCGGTCGCGCCAGCGCACCGCTAACTCCGCTATTTCCAGGCTGCGTGCCGCAGTACGCATCGCCGAGCAGATGAGATAGATGGTGAGGTCGGTGCCGCTGGCGCCGTGGGCGAAACCGGCGAGCATCGCCTCGACCACCTCGTCGAGTGTGAGACCCTCCTCGGTACACAACTCGGGTGCCATCCGCACCTCGGCATACACGACCCCGTCGGCGGCAAGATCGCGTGCGCACTCGTAGGACACTCGCTCGATCGCATCGCGGTGCTGCATAACGCCGACCGTGTGTGCGAACGTTTCCAGGTAGAGCACGAGATCATTGCGCTTGGCACCGCGATTGAACCACAATGCCAACTCGTCGATGTCGGTGGTCGGCAGCTTCGAATAGCCATACTCGCTTGCTAGCTCGACCACCGTAACTGGTCGTAGACCACCGTCCAGATGGTCGTGCAGCAGCACCTTCGGTGCCTTCAGTAGGCTCTCGTGGTTCATCGCAGCCGCTCGTGCGTCGGTCGGACATTGGTCACGCTCATCGCGTCAGGCTACGCCGTGTGGCGGATCGGCCGTAGCCTTAGTTCGTGCAATCCGATGTTCAAACTTCAGCCGCTGCCCTGGAGAAGCTCCACGTTTTGGGATCGACCGTGCGCCATGCCATCGACCATGTCGAGGTGTTTCCGGCGCCCGCCAACGTCACCAGCGTACGGTTCACCACCGACGAGCTCGCCTCCGTGTGCCCGGTCACCCAACAGCCCGATCTCGCGCATGTGGTGATCGAGTACGGTCCCGACCAGTGGTGCATCGAGAGCAAGAGCCTGAAGCTGTACCTGTGGGGTTTCCGTGATCGCGCCGTGTTCGCCGAGGCGCTAGCTGCCGAACTGGCCGGCGAAGTGATGATCACGGCACAGCCGCACCACGTCACGGTCACCCTGACCCAGCGACCGCGGGGTGGCATCGAGGTGCAGGCGGTGGCGAGGCTCGAACGCTGATCCGAGACCATGAGGGCAATCGTGTCGGCATGGCAACGCTGCTACAGTCGATCTTGACCCAGGTCGGCTCAGGAACATCGAGTGTCCTCACCAGCTGACTCACCGGTCTCCAACTCACCAAGGGGGAGCGAATGCTCAACAAGAAATTCAAAGTGACCGCTGCGGTTCTCGCACTCGGTCTGATTGCGGCTGCATGTGGCAGCGACAAGGCAGCGGCTCCGGCCACGACGGTCGCAGCAGCGGCCACCACGGCGGCGGCGGGCAGCGATTGCAAGGGCGGCGAGATGACCATCTTGTTCGACCTGAAGGGTCGTGGCGACAAGTCGTTCAACGACTCGGCAGCCATTGGCCTCGACAAGGCGAAGGCCGAGTTCGGCTACACCGCCACCGAGAACGTGCGTGCGGGCAGTGACGAGGCAGAACTGTTCAAGAAGGCTGTCGATGCCAAGCAGAAACTCATCGTCGGTGTGGGTTTTGCCTTCGGTGAGTCGATGACCGCTTCAGCCACTGCGAACCCCGACGTGCACTACGCCATCGTTGACTCCAACTCGGGTGCTCCGAACGTGTCGGGCCTGCTGTTCAAGGCCAATGAGGGCTCGTACCTCGTGGGCGCTGCTGCGGCGCTCGAGTCCAAGACCGGCCACATCGGCTTCATCGGCGGTGTCGACATTCCGTTGATCCAGGACTTCTATATGGGCTACGAAGCTGGCGCGAAGAGCGTCAAGGCCGACATCAAGATCGACAAGCAGTACATCAGCCCCGCTGGTGACTTCTCCGGTTTCGGTGCTCCCGACAAGGCCAAGACCATCGGTGCCAAGATGTACCAGGACGGCGCGGACGTCGTGTACCACGCTGCAGGCGGCTCCGGCGACGGCCTGTTCAGTGCCGCAAAGGAAGCAAACGACGCGGGCAACAAGGTGTGGGCGATCGGTGTCGACTCCGACCAGGCGCTCACCTCGTCGGCCGACCTGGCACCGTACATCCTCACCTCGATGATCAAGCACGTCGACGTGGCTGTGTACGAGACCATGAAGGATCACGCGTGTGGCACCTTCAAGGGTGGCGACCGGATCTTCTCGGTCAAAGACGGCGGTCTCGACTACGCCACGACCGGTGGCCATGTCGATGACATCAAGGACAAGCTCGACAAGATCAAGGCCGATATCGGTAGCGGTGCGATCACCGTTCCGTCGGCAATGGGCTGATCGAAGCTCGTTCAATCCGAGCAGTAGTCATTGTGGGGTCGCCAGCGTCTGCTGGCGGCCCCACTCACATTCCTATTGTGGGGGCAAGTGGGGCACATGGGCACGGCAATCGAGCTACGTGAGATCGTCAAACGGTTTCCCGGCGTGGTCGCCAACGACGGCGTGAATCTTAAGGTGGAGGCGGGCACCATTCATGCCCTGATCGGCGAGAACGGCGCTGGCAAGTCCACTGTGATGAAGATCCTCTATGGGGCGCAACCGCCCGACGAGGGTTCGATCTTTGTCAACGGCACACAAGTGCACTTCAAATCGCCGAAAGACGCGATCGACCTGGGCATCGGCATGGTGTTTCAGCACTTCATGCTGGCCGAGAACCTCACGGTGTGGGAGAACGTGGTGCTGGGTTCCGAACCAGGCAAGGGTCTGCGCCTCGATGGAAGGCAGGCAATTGCCACCCTCACCACGCTGTCCGAAAAGAACGGCCTCGATGTGGATCCCACCGCGTACGTCTCCGAGTTGGGCGTCGGTGAGCGCCAACGCGTCGAGATCCTCAAGGTGCTCTACCGCGGTGCCAAGATCATCATCCTCGACGAACCAACCGCGGTGCTCGTGCCGCAGGAAGTCGACGAGCTGTTCGTCAGCCTGCGTGAGCTCACCGCTTCGGGCGCGACCATCATCTTCATCTCGCACAAGCTCGATGAGGTGTTGGCCATCGCCGACGACATCACCGTGTTGCGCGCCGGCAAGACCGTCGGTACCGCGACACCAGGCAACGTCACCGCACGTGATCTCGCCGAGATGATGGTCGGCAGCGAACTGCCGGTCCCCGCGGCTCGCACAACGCCGATGAGCGACCAGATTGCACTCGACGTGCAGGGGCTCACCGTTGCGTCCCACACGCCCGGGGGTCGTCCTCGACTCAGCAATGTCACGCTCTCCGTTCGTCGCGGCGAGATCGTCGGCATCGCCGGCGTGGAGGGAAACGGTCAGTCAGAACTGCTCGAAACACTCGTCGGCACACTGTCACCCACTGCTGGCACTATCACCCTCGAGGGCAAGCCGATGGCGCAGTTGAGTACACGGGACCGCCGGGCCAATGGCATGGCCTACATCGCCGAAGACCGTCAGCGCGATGCGCTGCTCCTTGGTGCGCCGCTGTGGGAGAACGTCATGCTCGGCTACCAGGCCACCGAAGCGTTCAGCAATGGCGTGTGGGTCGACCGTGCCGCTGCTCGACAACGCACCGAGCAGATCATCGAGGAGTACGACGTGCGCACGCCGGGTGCCGACACTGCTGCGGTGGCGCTCTCCGGAGGGAACCAGCAAAAACTCATCGTCGGTAGGGAGATGACTTCCAACCCTGAGGTGCTCGTCGCGGCGCACCCCACGCGGGGTATCGATGTGGGTGCTCAGGCCGACATTTGGGACAACCTCCGCCATGCGCGCGATTCGGGTCTCGCAGTGTTGCTCGTCTCTGCTGATCTCGAAGAACTGATCGGGCTCTCCGACACCTTGCTCGTCATGTTGCGCGGCGAGATCGTTGCCAGACTCGACCCGAAAACGATCACCAAGTCAGACCTCGGTCAGTACATGACCGGCGCCCGAAAGGATGCGGCATGAACGCTGCCCCGGCCAACCGAAGCCGTAGCAAGCGGATGAAGACGTTCGCCGCTCCACTGGTGGCGCTCGGTGTCGCGCTCGCTGTCACGAGCGTTGCGCTGATGGCGGGCGGCAACAACCCGCTCGTAGCGTTCCAGAAGATGCTGAAGTATGGCTGGTCGCTCGACTCGCTGATCGTGGCGATCAACCAGTCGCTGCCGCTCATCGTGTCGGCGCTCGCCGTGACCATCGGGTTCAAGATGAACCTGTTCAACATCGGCGTCGAGGGTCAGTACCGGTTGGCCGCGCTGGTAGCGGCGGCGATCGGCGCAAACATCGCAGGTCCCGGCGTGTTCAAGATCGTGATCACGGTGATCGTTGCGATGGTGGTCGGTGCGTTGTTCGCGAGTATTGCTGGCGTGTTGAAAGCCACCCGCAATGTCAACGAGGTGGTCGGCACCATCATGTTGAACGGCGTCGCGTACAGCATCATCGCGACGCTGTTGCACTGGAAGCTCGTCGCAGGTATTCACGGCTCGTTTCTCAGTACGAACAAGTACCCTGAGGACGCCTGGTTCCCCACGCTGTCGTTACGCTCCGGCACCACCGAGTTGTATCTGTGGGTCATCCCGGTCATCGGTCTTGCGATCGGATTCCATTACCTTGTCACTCGGTCAAGATTCGGGTATGACCTTCGTGCCAGCGGGATGAATCCCAACGCGGCCCGAACGTCGGGTGTCGACCCGAAGAAGATGATCATGATCACGATGGCGATCTCCGGTGCGCTGGCCGGTCTGGTCGGTATGTCGATGCTGGTCAACCAGTACCACACGTATACGCAGGACTTCCCTCAGCAGCTCGGGTTCGGCGGCATCGCCGTCGCTCTGGTGGGCCGACAGAAGGCTGCCGGCATCGTCATCACCGCGTTCTTGTTCGCGATGATCGCTCGAATGTCGCAGGTACTTCCCGATCCGCCACTATTTGCACCAAGAGAGATCGGGCCGATCATCCAGGGCACGATGATGCTGTCTGCCGTGGTGGCCTACCAGGTAGTGCAGCGCAGGTCCGAGGCTTCGTCGATCAGGGAAGCGGCCACAGCCACGCATGCGGCGCACATCGCCAAGAACGCCAGCGAGGCCTCGGCATGAGCGACGTGAGCCTCATCTCCGACTTCAAGCCCATCGACGACGAGCATGCACGTCGGCTCTCTCGCAATCAGCGACTTCTGGCCATTGTCGTCGTCGCGTTCGCGGCAATCGCCGTGGCGCGGTCGTTGTCCGGCGAGCACGACCTCACTTCCAGCTTCACGGTGTCGCAAGCGGTCATTTCTACACTGCCGATCCTGATGGCAGGTCTCGGCGGTCTGCTCAGCGAACGCTCGGGCGTGAGCAACATCGGGCTCGAAGGCATGATGATCCTCGGCACATGGGGCGCCGGGTTCTTTGGTTACCACTACGGCCCATGGGGGGCCCTGCTCGGTGCGGCGTTCTGCGGGGGGATTGCTGGTCTCCTGCACGCGGTCGTCACGGTGCGCTTCGGTGTGGACCACGTGGTGTCGGGTGTAGCGATCAACCTGCTGGCCTTCGGCTGGGCGCGATTCCTTGCGGCGGCCCTCTTCAAAGGTCGTGGTTCGGGCTCAGAGACCAACTCGCCCGGGTTCGACGTGTCGAAACACATGCCCACCTTCCGGTTCCCCGGGATGAGCCAAAATGGGCTGTTCGCCAAGATCGAAGGCCGGAACTGGCCGTTCATCTCCGACGCAGCCGGCATCACCAAGGGCCTGCTCGGCGCGTGGCCGCTCTATCGGCTCATCGCGCTGGCGATGTTGCCGCTGGTGAGTTGGTTGGTGTGGCGCACCAAGTTCGGTCTCCGCCTTCGCTCGTCAGGGGAGAAGCCGTCTGCTGCCGACTCGTTGGGGGTGAGAGTGGGTCGCATCCGCTACATCGCTGTCAGCGCTTCCGGAGCCCTCGCCGGACTCGGCGGAGCATTGCTCGTGCTCAACAACAGCGGCGGGTACGGAGAGGGTCAGACCAACTCGAAGGGCTTTCTCGGCCTGGCGTCGCTGATCTTCGGTAATTGGCGGCCGATGGGAGTGCTCGGCGGTGCGTCGTTGTTCGGCTTTCTCGACACCATCCAACTCACGGCCGAGCCGGCGGTCATTGGTGTGTACCTGCTGATTGCGATCGGCGCCGCGTTCGGCGCGTGGCGGATGTTTCGCAACCGACGTCGTACGCCGGCGATGGTGTTGATCGGTCTCGCGGCGGGCCTCGGCGTGCTGTTCGTGATCCGTTGGAAGCTCAATACCGACCTGATCAAGGGTTTGCCCTATATCGGCACCCTGGTGGTGCTTGCGGTGTTCAGCCGTCGCTTGCGACCACCGGCAGCGGCTGGTCAGCCCTGGCGAAAGGGTGAGATCACCTGACGACCATTCGAGACGTGGCCGCCCGTAGTATGGCGTCGCCCCTAGTAGTGAGGTGATTTCGATGTCGCCCGGGTCCCGCCAGACTCAGATAACGCGAAGGCGTGTCTCGAAGAGCACCTACTGGGTGCGACGGTTGCTCGCGCTCGTTGTGGTCTCTGCGGTGTTGTTCGGCGGGTATGCGGCGGTCGGCGCATTGATTGGCGACGACGCGAACGCCGTCACGCAAGACAACCTTGTCGGTTCGTCCACGCTGGCGACAGTTTCGTTGACGACCGCTTCGTCGACGACCGCTTCGTCGACGACAGGGTCCAGCGCCGCAGGTAGTGAAAGCGCTGAGACGATCGCGGCAGTAACGACGTTGCCGTTACTCGTCGCGGATGTGTCACGTGTACCGACCGCGGCCGATCCTGCAAAGCTGCTGATCGCGGGCGATTCAGACGCTGGCACGTTCGGCCCCTATCTCGAGACCTTGATGGCGAAGACCGGACTCGTCACCACCACGCTCGACTACAAGGTGTCGTCAGGTCTTGCCCGGCCCGACTTCTACGATTGGCCATCGCACTTCCAGTCGACGATTCCATCGCGGTTACCCGACATAGTGATCGTCACCTTCGGTGGGAACGACTCGCAGGGACTGACCGACTTGGCGGGTACGTTCATCGTCGATCAGCCGAACGGTAATGGTGATGCCGCGTGGCGGACAGAGTATGGCAACCGGGTCGGGGGAGTCATGGACTACCTGTCGGCCGACGGACGCACACTGATCTGGGTCGGGATCCCCAACGACAACAACCCCGATGTCACGCTCAAACTCGCTGTTCAGAACGATGTAGTCAAGGCCGAGGCTGCCAAACGCCCCAACGTCATCTTTGTCGATACGTGGAGCAGGTTCAGCGGGCGTGACGGAAACTGGGCCGAGTACGTGATCGACCCACGAGACGGGCAGGGTAAAGATGTTCGGGCCGACGACGGATTCCACCTCAACACCAACGGCGCCGAGATCTTGGCCCTCGACATTGCGACGGTGCTGCGCAACGAACTCATCGCTCGAGGTGCTGCACTCTGAGGCGTCAAGGTGGCGGGTTCTACTGCTGACGGCCGCGACTCTGGATCGCTGCACGTCGCTCGGCCACCAGAGTCGCGTCGAAATGTCCGCGGCGCCAATCAGCGCCGTCGCGCGCCTCGATCGCCCAACCGGCAGAGTCGGCGGAGATCTGGCCATACGTACTACGGATCTGGCGAACCCCCGGCTGGTCGTTGCCGATGATGTCGGCTGCAATCTGCCTCGTGAATGGGATCAGCTCGGCGTGTGGGACGACATGGTTGACGAGTCCGAGCGCGAGAGCCTCGTCGGCCCCCATGAAGTTGCCCGTGAAGCTCATCTCGCGCGCCCGCCGAACGCCGATCGCTTGCGGAAGCAGCACCGTCAGCCCCCAGCCGGGCATGACGCCGACGCGGGCATGCGTGTCACCGAACTTTGCATGGTCTGACGCGATCAGGAAGTCGCAGTTGAGTGCGAGCTCGAAGCCGCCGGTCACCGCCACGCCGTTGACGGCCCCGATGAGTGGCTTCGTGATGCGTACGAACGGCCCCCGAACCCCGTCGGCGTTCGCTTGGCCGTCGGCGCCCGACCCGCCCAGGTTGTCGGCGGTGGAGCCGAGCTCTTTCAGGTCGAGTCCGGCACAGAACGCCGGATCAGTGCCGGTGAGAATGATGACATCGACATCGGCGCTGGTATCGGCTTCACGCATGAGCGTCGGCAGGAGACGTAGCACTTCGCTGGACAGCGCATTGCGGGCATCAGGTCGGTTGAGGGTGATGGTAGCGATGCGATCGCTCACATCGAGCAGGACGACGGGCATTGACCGATGGTTGCACAACCACCGTCACTCCTCGGGATCGGGCGGCAGGAACGCCAGTTTCAGATCGGCGAGCTTGACCAGCATCGCGGCGATCCACCCGCCGAGCGCACCGAAGTGTTCGTCGAGGAGCGTGCTCGCACCGTCGGCCAGCGTCTCCTCGGCCAGTTCATACAGGCCCTCGTACGTGATCTCGATGGCGAACTCCGGTGCGTCGTCTTGGTCGAGGTCATAGTTGATCTCCACCGACGTGGCGGCGCGCTCGAGACGGCCGTCACCGATGAGAGGACTGGTACCGGGGGTGACACCTTGAACCGTGGCGGGAGTCGGCTGCTGCTCGAGCCGCTGCACCCGGAACACGATCTCCATCTCGATCGCCGGAAGTTGTTCGAGCACCTCGTGGACATACCAGTGCCGGTAGGCGGTCTGGCTGGTGGTGGGCCAGTCGAAAGTGATGTGGGCAACCACGCGAGGCGGCTGTCCCTCGCCCGGTAGCCCGTAGCTCGTCTCCCAACGGAGGTCACCCATGAGCACATCGACTTGGAAATGCTCGTCGAACGCTTGGCGTTCGAGGAAGGCCGCCTCGAAGGCGTCGCGCAATGCGCCGATGGCGTCGGTGAAGATGTGGTCGAGCATGTGAGATCTGACGCTACCGGATGACAGAATCGCCGCATGACCCTCGTACTCGTCGACATTGCCGATGGTGTTGCCACCTTGACGCTTAACAACCCGCAGGAACGCAACACGCTGACGGCGCCGATGGTCGCCGAGATCATCGCCGCGATGGACTCCATCGAGGCCGATACCTCGGTCGGCGCCATTGTGGTGACCGGCACCGCACCCGCGTTTTGTGCAGGGGCCAACCTCGGCAACCTGGCGACGTCCAGCGAAGACAGCCTTGGCTCGATCTACGAGGGGTTCCTGCGTATCGCGCGGAGTCCATTGCCGACGCTTGCTGCCGTCAATGGAGCGGCCGTTGGGGCCGGGATGAACCTTGCGCTCGGATGCGATCTACGGATCGCGGCACGCCGCGCTAGGTTCGATACACGTTTCCTTCAGATCGGTATCCACCCAGGCGGTGGGCACACGTGGATGTTGCGGCGCATCGTCGGTCCGCAGACGACCTTTGCCACCGTGGTGTTCGGCGAGGTGCTCGACGGGGCAGAAGCGCAACGCCTCGGATTGGTGCACCGCTGTGTCGACGACGAGCAACTGCTCGAAGTGGCCCACGAGCTTGCGGCTCGCGCGGCTTCGGCACCGCGAGACCTGGTGATCGAAGTGAAGAAGACCATCTCCGACATGGCCGATATCGAGACCCACTCCGAGGCGGTGAAACGAGAACTAGATCCGCAGGTGTGGAGCACCCGTCAGCCGTGGTTTGCCGAACGAATCGCTGCATTGCAGGCCAAGATCTCGAACAAGGGCGGCTGAACCCTTCACCTGGCGTGGCGGCCGCAAACCGCGGAGCGCGGCGAGAAGCGCGCACAATCGTTACCTAGTGCTCTTTCTTTGCGCGTCGCAGAGGTTTACAATTCGATCACGGGAAGCTCCTACGCCCGTACATTCCGAGAACCACGGAGGTACAGATGAGCCAGCGTCACCGCAGCCAAGATGTGGCCCCAGCGCCCAAAATGGACTTGCGAGCACACGCACACAACGAGCGGCATCGCATCAACAGCGAATTGCACGCCGTTACCACCCAGGTCAGCTCTGGCCTCGAGCCGGAGGACGTGCATGAGCCGGGGCGAGCGTGGGTGCCGCAGCACCACCATGACGCCGACCTGGCTCGGGCACGTTCCGAGCGTGAGGTACCCCGGCACTGGAAGATGAAGATGTGGAAGCGCCGCACTGCGCAGCGTCAGGCCAAGGCTGAAGCCTTCCGCCTAGCGGGCCAGTAACAACCGGTCGCTTCACAGTCGCTGGTTCTGATCAGCCCCGGCTGGTCAGAACCAGCGCTCACCGAATTCAGGGTGACGGGTCGCCCATTCTTCGGAGGTGATCCCGAAACGGATGTGGTCTTCCCATGTGCCGTTGATCTCGAGGTACCGCTCCGCCGTTCCTTCCTCGCGAATCTGCAACTTCTCCATCACCCGGCGACTATTGGTATTTCGCGGCACGATGCAGATCTCCATCCGGTGAAGATGCAACTCTTCGAACGCAAACCGCAGTGAAACGGCGACGCCTTCGGCCACATAGCCGTGACCGGCTCGTGACCGGTCGATCCAGTAGCCGATCGTGCCGCATTGCAGCGCACCGCGCACGATGTTGTTGATGTTGACCTCGCCCGCTAGGGCATTGTCGACGAACAATCCGAATCCGAATCCTGTGCCTGCCATACGTTCCCGGTCGCGGCCCACGCAACGGCTGGCGAAGGCATCGCGCGATCGCGTCGGATCGGCAAGGTGGTTGATTCGACTCGGCTCCCAGTGCAGCAGCCAGTCTTCGTTTCGGACGCGCACCTCGGTCCACGGCGGAAAGTCCGTAGCCACAAGCGGGCGGAGCATCACCCGTCGGCCATACAGGCGCAATCCGGAAAATCCGGGCCTCGATGGGTGCCCGAGCGGTTGGTGACTGCCGCTCACCCGGTGACCGTGACCGTTTCCAGGTGTAAACGCCTCATGATTGCCACGACGACGCAGCATCCGCCAACCACTGTGGCGACCAGATCGGGGCTGAGCCCGGGGTTGCGACGGCGGTCTGCGGAGGGCTCGGTAGCCAATGTGCGGAATACATCCTCCACAGCCTCGCGTGAGAGCACCATCGGCAAGTTTGGCACTCCACCGGCCTCGACGGCTGCGATGGCGCAGACCTCGACACCGGTGATGATCACGGGTACGTCGAGGCTGCCCGGCGTCTCGCGCACCAGGTCATCGAGGTGATCGAGTACAGCGCCGATCGCGTTGGTGAGTTCCTCGGGGCGCGGCGGATCGCTGACCAGTTCGTGCTCGGTGAGGAGGTGAGGTCCAACCGGGGCAACGAAGCGGGCGCCTTCGAGCGAGAAACACACGCTGGCTGGTTCGACGAGGATGTGGAGGGAACTCACCCGGATGCCTCTGTGCCACCGATATCTGCGGCGCCGGTGCCGGTGCCGGTGCCGGCGGTGGCGGTGGCGGTGGCGGTGGCGGTAGGCAGGTGGGCTTGTACCCACTCGCCGACGGGATCGTCACCGCCGGCGAGGAACCATGCGTAATGAGCATGCAGGCACTTCACCCCGACGCGTGTTCCCGCTACGCCGCCAAACGGGCGGGGGCCGGCGTGCCCCCCGGGTATGGCGGCGTCACGCTCGAGGGCGTAGCGGTGGTGAGCTTCGGCCACAAGGAGCGGATCAAGTGCACGTTCGGCCGCACGGACACCTCCGGCAGACTCGAGCCGGCTGACCGCAATGACCTCGGCACGGCCCACCAGCCAGTACCGCGTGGGCATCGGCGTTCCGTCATGGAGCAGCGGAGCATTTCGCACCACGACCGGCTCACCGGTTGGGCTACGCACCACTACGTCGAAGTTCCCTTGGGGACGACGTCCCAGCAAGTTGGCTATCGCAGTGTGGTCGTCGATCACGAGCACAGGATACGCGTTGTTCCGACGGGGATGCGGCGAGGTCGGGGGTTTCGCGACCGACTGGGTTCAGCGGCGGCGAAGCCGCTTGAGAATGAGCAGCAGCAGTACGAGGCCACCGACAAGCGGTAGCACGCGCTTCAGCACTGCGCTTCCGGCCAGGCCGGACAACTCGATCGGTTCCGCTGCCGGCCCGTCGATCTTGCGAACTGTGGGCTGCTTCGGTGGCGCGTCATCGGGTGCGGCCCCGTCGCCGTTCGAGCGTGCATCGGTGGCCTTCGCGTCGGCCGATTCAGCATCTACCACGGCTGTATCGGTTGTGGGGGAGTCGGCTGGGGCGGCGTCGGTCGTGGGGGAGTCGGTTGTGGGGGAGTCGGTCGTGGCGCCTGCGTCGATCATCGTGTTCAGGTTGTGGGCGAACTGGGCGATGAGCTTCTTGCTGACATCGGCCATGATGCCACGACCGAACTGAGCGACCTTGCCGGTGATGTGCAGTTCGGTCTCGACGACGCAACGAGTGGATTGCGCATCGAGCGACTCGAGCCGGGCGGTGATCATTGCATCGGCGTTGCCCTTGCCGGTCGTGTCGCGACCCTCGCCGTGAAGGATGGCAATGTGGTCGTCATCGTCTCGCTCGACGAACTTGGCTTGTCCTTTGAAGGCGGTGGAGATCGCGCCGAGCTTGACCTTGACCACCCCTCGGTAGATCTCGCCCTCGATCTCTTCCAGTTGGGCGCCGGGCAGGCAGGGCGCGATGCGCTCGACATCGGTGAGCACTGCCCACGCCTCGTCGATCGGGCGGTGGACCGTGAATTCGTTCAGGAGCTTTTCCATGCCTGTAGATCCTCCAACGTGTCGATGTCGTAAGCCGTACCGGGACAGGCCACCTCGTGAACGAGTTCGGGCCTGGCGGTGATGAGTGTGCGTGCGCCGTGGTCACCGGTGGCCGGAACCAGCCCCCACATACTGCGGTGCAGGCGGACCGGATTCGGTCCCCGGGTACCATCATATGCGGCGACGACGATCTGCCACTCGGTTGGGCAAGCGGCGACCCGACGCCAGGCTTCGGCGGGAACACCGGGTTGATCGGCAAGGCCGATCACGGCGAACTCGGCATTCAGCCTGCGGGCGGCCGCGAGCCCAGCTTGCAGGGATCCAGCTTGGCCGTCGGTCCACCCGGCGTGGTGTTCCTCGGTGACCGTGTCGGGCAGGTCGAGCCGGACAGCACCCGTCACCACCACCACCGTGCCGATCGCGGCCTCGACGACCTGGTCGAGTGCATGTCGGTAGATAGGCCTGTCGCCGAGCACTGCCAGCAGTTTGTGTGGTGATCGGTTGTCCGGATCGTCGTCGACTCCGCCAGAGAATCGGCGCCCACCCCCTGCGGCCAATAATATCGCCACGGTCGTCACATCGGCCAGGCTAGATCGCCACAGGCTGACCTGTGGCGTTGGGCTGTCATTGACAGGTTGTCGCAAAATTGCGGGTGGGGTTGGCGGTACCCGACCCCGACCCCGACCCCGATCCCGGTCCCGATCCCGATCCCGATCCCGGTCGTGCGGTCGCGCTGCAGCGTGAACGTTCGTTGCATTACAGGCGGGCGTGGTGGAAGTCTGCATCAGCGACCACGACGGCTGTGCGGGCAGGATCGCGTCGAGTTTCATGTCACCAGCCCCGATAACTCGACGCGACTCCTCCCACGACGGCGTTGCGGGCAGGATCGCGTCGACTTTCATGTCGCCAGCGCCGATAACTCGACGCGACTCGGCATCGCAGCAACGGGTAGGCCCGGCGGGCGGGCTGTCAGTCGCCGATGTTGAGCCGACGTTGAGCCGACTTCTGCGGCACAACCATCAGTTCAGCAACGACCATCAGTTCAGCAACGACCATGAGTTCAGCAACGACCATGACACCGTTGCCGACAACACGACCAGACGGCCAACCTCACCCACCACCACACCACCACACCACCACACCACCACACCACCACACCACCACACAGCATTGTGCGACAGCCTGTTGACAACAGCCCAACGCCAAAGATCAGGTGGTGCGACGTGAAGTCGCGAAGTGCAGAACGAGATAGCACTTTCGCGCGTTGTGTTCGTCACTTCGCCCGTGGCTGCACATCGGCGGGCTGAGGTGGTGGTACGCGCGGCTCAGAGGAAGTCAGCTGGAGACAAGAGCTCGCTACACCACTCACATCAGCGAGGTCGGGACGGGGTGCCGCCACACCGGACCCACATTTTGCGACAGGCCGTCTACAGCAGCCAAACGCCAAAGGTCAGCCCTGAAGGGCGGGCTCCGGCGGTATGGTCATAGCCGCACGGCGTAGCGGGGTCACGGACCACCCTCTAGCACCGGTCCGGATTCCGCCGTGCACTGGCAACTTCATCCGAGTCACTCTTCTGGAGGCTTTGCCATGCCGCGCCATCCGCGCCTTTCCCTGTCCACTGCGTCGTTTCCCGCGCCCGGGTTGGCCTCACCCCAACTCGCCACCCAGCACCTGGACCGTCCCGACGACGTGTTTGACATGTCGTTCGACGAACTGCTCTCGACCGCACGAGCCGTACGAAGCGCCGTGCATGGCACACGAATTACCTACTCGCCGAAGGTGTTCATCCCACTGACGATGTTGTGCCGTGACCAATGCGGGTATTGCACGTTCGCACAGCCGCCGGCCCGACTAGAACAGCCGTACCTCAGCCCGGACGATGTGCTGGCGATCGCCCGCCGTGGCGCTCGGCAGGGTTGCCACGAAGCGCTGTTCACCCTTGGCGAACGGCCTGAGGACCGGTATCTCGTGGCCCGCGACTGGCTCCGGGCACAAGGGTATGACTCGACGGTGCACTATGTGGCAGCGATGGCGAAACTGGTGCTCGACGAAACGGGCCTGCTCCCCCATGCCAACGCCGGGGCGTTGTATCACGACGAACTGGCGTTGTTGCGACCGGTGTCGCCCAGCCAGGGGATGATGATCGAGACGCTACGTGACGACCTGGATGCGCACCGCAACGCACCCGACAAGGTGCCAGCCCGCCGCCTGGCCACGCTTGATGCCGCAGGCGAATTGTCGATCCCGTTCACCACCGGGATCCTCGTCGGTATCGGCGAGAATCGCGCCGACCGGGTCGCCGCGCTCAACGCAATCGTCGCGTCGCACGCCCGCTACGGCCATGTGCAGGAGGTGATCGTGCAGAACTTCCTGCCGAAACTTCGCACTGGCATGCAACATGCACCGCCATGTCCTGCCGATGAATTCCTCTGGACGATCGCAGCCGCTCGGCTGATCCTTCCCGCCGGTATCCACCTCCAAGCTCCCCCCAACCTGAGCGACGACTTCGGCCAACTGCTGGATGCGGGGATCGACGACTGGGGTGGAGTCTCACCGGTCACTGCCGACCACGTCAATCCTGAGCGCCCGTGGCCAGACCTCGATCGGCTACGCGAGGTCACCGAATCACGAGGATTCGCGTTGGCACCACGCCTGACGATCTATCCCGAGTTCGCGACAGCACCCGAGCGATGGCTCGACCCAGCGCTGCACTTTCGCGTGATGGACAGGTCCGATGCCGAAGGGCTCGGACGCGACGACCCGGGTGCTGTGTGGCCGGAGAAGGTCACCGCTGCCGATGTGGTCCACGACGGTGCCGAGGTGGTGCTCGTCGGCCATCGCAGCACTCAGTGGTACAGCGGTGCAACGGTCGAGCCGCCGACGTTGATCCCTGGGCGAGCAGCGACGAAGCCGGGCTCGGCGATCGATGAGATCCTTCATGGCGTGCAACTCGGCCACGAGGTAGGCGTCGACGAGATCGTCGCGCTGTTCCGCGCTCGGGGGCCGGAGGTCGTTGCCGTGGCCGCCTTGGCCGACGACCTACGTCGCGACGCAGTAGGCGATGCACTGACGTGGGTCCACAACCGCAACATCAACTACACCAACGTGTGCACCTTCAAGTGCAAGTTCTGCGGGTTCTCGAAGGGCAATCTCAGCCTCAACCTGCGCGGCACTCCCTACCTGCTGACCCTCGACGACATCGCACAGCGCGCTCGCGAGGCATGGGACATGGGCGCTACGGAGGTGACCCTTCAAGGTGGCATTCATCCCGACTTCGACGGCGACTACTACATCGACGTGACCAGAGCCGTCAAAGATGCCGTACCCGACATGCACGTACACGGGTTTACCGCGCTCGAGGTGACCGAAGGTGCGAAGCGTCTGGGCGAGAATCTCGAGACGTACCTGTTGCGGCTCAAGGATGCAGGCCTGGCGTCGTTGCCCGGCACAGCGGCCGAGATCCTTCACGATGACATCCGTGCGATCCTGTGCCCCGACAAGATCAACACCGAGGAGTGGCTCGAGTGCCACCGGGTGGCACACCGCGTTGGATTGCACTCCAACGTGACGATCATGTTCGGATCAGTCGAACACCCCGAACACTGGGCGCACCACCTGGTTCGGACGCGGGCTCTGCAACGCGAGACGGGCGGGTTCACCGAGTTCGTCGGGCTGCCGTTCGTGCACATGGCCTCGCCGATCTACCTCCAACACCAGTCGCGTCGCGGGCCGACGTTTCGCGAGACGCTGTTGATGCACGCCATTGCGCGGATCGCGTATCACGGCGACATCGCGAACATTCAGGTCAGCTGGGTGAAGATCGGGCTCAGCGGCGCAGTCCAATTGTTGAATGCTGGCTGCAACGACATGGGCGGCACGCTGATGAACGAGAACATCTCACGTGCCGCAGGTGCGGCGCACGGCCAGGCAATGACCGCCCAACGGTTTGCCCAACTCGCCGAACAACTCGGTCGGCGAGTCGAGCAGCGCACGACAGGTTACGGCCGCGTTGCCGCAGCCAGCTCTGTCCAGGTCGCTCACGTGCCGTAGTCGCGACCAACGCTCGCGACCCGCGTTCGGTACTGCGCGTACCAGCGTTCACGGCCGAGCCGCTGGGCGACCAGATGCTCGGCAACCAGCTTCCACGCCCGCGCATCACCGTCGGTAGCCCAGTAGCTGACGGTGATGCCGAGGCCGCCGGGGTTGCGGGCCGACTCGATACCGAGGTACCCGCGCTGGGCGCGGGCAAGCTGTTCCATCGCTGTCGCTGTCTCGGCGTAGCCGTGCTCGTCGTACGGTTCGCTACCGGGTGCATCGGTCGCAGTGGCTCGAATCGAGGTGAAGATCACTGCCACGTATGGCGGATCAGGAGTCGCTGCGATCACGCGTACAGTGTGGCGCTCGGCCCCGCAAGTACGTGCCCGAATTTATTGGCTGAGCAGTGCGCGGGCCTGTTCGACGTCGTGTTTCAACTGCACCTTCAGTGCGTCGATTCCGTCGAACTTGCGCTCGCTGCGCAAGAAATTCGTGAACTCCACACGTGCGAGCTCGCCGTAAAGGTCACCCTCGAAGTCGATGAGGTGTGCCTCCAACAACGAATGGTCGGCATGCTCGTAGAACGTCGGCCGGCGACCCAGGTTGATGGCGCACGCTTGACGCGCACCAGCGGGGCGAAGGTACCAGCCGGCGTACACCCCGTCCGCAGGGAGGCAGACCAAGTTGGGCACCTCGACGTTCGCGGTGGGAAACCCGAGTAGCCGCCCGCGTTGATCGCCCTGCACCACGTTGCCACGCACCTGAAATGGGCGTCCGAGCAGGGCACTGGCAACCTCGACATCACCGCCCGCCATTGCACGGCGAATGGCAGTGGAACTGATCGGCTCGTCGACACCGTCGGTCCGTTCGACCAGTTCGAGTGGCTCGACCTCGAAATCGTTCGGCACGCCGAGCGCGCGTAATAGTCCGACGTTGCCGTGGCGGTTCCGGCCGAAGTGAAAGTCTTCGCCGACCACGATCCGCTTTGCCCGAAGGCAGCCGACAAGCACCCGCTCGACAAAGGAGCTCGGCTCCTCACGCGACTGCGCCTCGTCGAACGACACCACCACCGTCGCGTCGACGCCCGTCGCTTCGAGCAGTTCGAGCTTCTGGTCGAGATCGGTGAGTAACCTCGGCGCCGACTCAGGCCGCACTACGGATGCCGGGTGGCGATCGAAGGTCACAACGACCGAGCGAGCGCCGATGGCCTCGGCCTGGCGCCGAACCTGGGCGATGACGGCCTGGTGTCCGCGATGGACCCCGTCGTACGCCCCAATGGTGAGAACGGACCGGGCGTCGGGCCATGGCGACGAAGAAAGGTCGGCGATCACCTGCACGCCTGCGACGCTATCGGCCAAGGCAGTGTGGGGAAGAGTTCTCCGTCGACCCGCCGAACGCCGCTGCGATCAGCTTCCTCCGCGGTGCTGCGCTCCGTACAACGCCTCGACCAGCGCATCGACACGGATCGGTTTCGTGACGTAGTCGTCCATACCGGCGGCGATGCACATCTCGCGGTCGCCTTGCATCGCGTTGGCCGTCATGGCGATGATCCGCGGCCGCGCATCGGGCCAGGTGCCGACGATCCTCCGTGATGCCTCGAGGCCATCCATCTCGGGCATCTGTACGTCCATCAGGATCACGTCATAAGTCTGACGCTCGACGGATTCCACTGCTTCGATGCCGTTCGAGGCCAGGTCAGCCCGGTAGCCCATCTGCTGCAGCAAGCGCAGTGCGAGCTTCTGGTTGACGACGTTGTCCTCGGCCAACAGGATCCGCAACGGGTGCCGCGTCGCCATCTCGGAATCGATCGTGGGCTTGGCCGGCGCGGTAGGCGAGACAGCGATGCCGTCGCCGAGAACGGTGACCAGCGTGTCGAACATCTGTGACTGTCGAGCGGGCTTGGTCAGATACGCGCTGAACAAATGCGCAGCGGCGATCTCGCGACCGGCTAGTGAACTGAACAGCACCAGTGGCAACTTCGGCTGTACCTCACGGATTCGTCGGGCCAGTTCCACTCCATCCATCTCAGGCATGTGCATGTCGAGCACTGCGATGTCGAAGACCTCGCCAGCCTCGATCCATCGCAACGCTTGCGCAGGTGACTCCGTGTCGCGAGATGTCATCCCCCATTTCGAGGTCTGCAGGGTGAGCACCTTGCGGTTCGTTGCGTTGTCGTCGACGATCAGCACGCGATGATCTTTCAACTCGCGTTGGGCACCGCCATAGTCGCGACGGTTCTCCATCGAGAGTTCAGCGGTGGGTACCTTAATCGTGAACTTGAATGACGAGCCCAGACCCAGCCCTTCGCTCTCGGCCCACATCTCGCCGCCCATCAACTCGGCGAGCCGCTTGCTGATCGCCAACCCCAGTCCGGTACCACCGTATTTGCGGGTCGTGGACGAGTCGGCCTGCGAAAACGACTGGAACAAACGGCTCATCCCCTCGGCAGAGAGCCCGATACCGGTGTCGCGGATCGCGAAGGTCAGTTCGACCTTGCCGTCAGCCGGACCAACGCAGGTGACTGTAAGCACCACCTCGCCAGCTTCGGTGAACTTCACCGAGTTCGACATCAGGTTCAACAAGATCTGACGCAACCGGGTGACGTC
>JANYDH010000033.1 GCA_025359865.1 Actinomycetes bacterium
CCACCAAAGCTGGTGGTGGTGGTGCAGCTAGCGCTTCGCGACGAACGGTGTGTCGACGATTCGGCCGGGCAACCGGGAACCCCGAACATCGACCGAGACAACGGTGCCGATGGCAAGATCTGGCGTCACAAACGCAAGTGCGATGCCGTGGCCGAGCACCGGTGAGAAGTTTCCGCTCGTGACCACGCCGACGGTGTCGTCTCCCACAAGAACGGCGCAGTCGGCGCGCGGTGGGCGTCGGCCGTCGGTGGCGATGCCACGTAGTATTCGACTGACACCGCGGTCACGTTCGGCCGCCAAGGCTTCTCGGCCTCGGAACTCTTCCTTCGACCACGCCACCACCCACCCGAGCCCGGCCTGCAGCGAGGTGATTCCGGCCCCCAACTCATGGCCGTGCAGCGGCAACGCCGCCTCGAGCCGAAGCGTGTCACGCGCGCCCAGGCCCGCGGGCACGATTCCCGCCCCCGTGATCGCGGCCCAAAGATCGCCGGCGGATGCGGCCGGTACGGAGATCTCGACACCGGCCTCACCGGTGTAACCGGTACCCGCCACGACGCAGTGCACACCCTCCCAATCGAGGCGGCAGACACGGAACCGTCCGACTTCGGCGGCGAGAGGAAACACCGTCGCGAGTCGCTCCTTTGCCAGCGGGCCTTGAACTGCCAACACCGCTCGGTCACGAGTGGTCTCGGTTCCACCAATGGCAGCTCTTACCCGATCGGTGTTCGAGGCGTTCGGCATGACATCGAAAATCTGGTCATCGACCCACCACACGATGATGTCGTCGAGCACCGATGCATCGTCCTCGTCGAGGAGATGGGTGTACTGGGCGCGTCCCGGAGCAATCTTGCTGAGGTCGTTGGTGAGCGCCCACTGCAACCGTTGGTCGGCGTCGTCGCCCTCGACCCGCACGGTGCCGAGATGCGACACATCGAACACCACGGCGTCATTGCGGCACGCAAGATGTTCATCGATGGTGCCGGTCTCGTAGGAAAGTGGCATATCCCACCCACCGAAGGCGACCATCTTCGCACCGAGCGACCGGTGCACTGCATCGAGCGGACTGGTTTCGACGGGGTCGTCCAAGTCGGGTGGTCCACCCATTAGACGGCGCGCTGGGCGAGCGTCCCAGCCCGGAGTACGTTGCCGGTGAGGTCGTCGGCGGTGTGTACGTCGGCGACTGCATCGATCTGGGCATCGAGTTGGGTCTTCACCCCGCCGAGTGGCAAGACGTTGAGTACGCCCTGTCCTGCGCGGCGCATGACATCGATGAGCTGTTCGCCGTCGCATAGCACCACATCGGAGCCGCTGATCACCAGATGCGCAGAGACGATGTCGGTATCGAGCTGATCGCGCAGATACCGGAAGGCTTGGCGTACTGATTCGAGCTTGATACCGGCATCGAGCAGGCTTTTGATGACGCGCAGCTCGAGGAGATCTCGGTAGGAGTACGCCCGCCTGCTGCCGCTGCCTGCGGCGGGTGTGAGCGACGGGCTGACGAGGTCGGTACGAGCCCAGTAGTCAAGCTGACGGTACGAGATGCCAACGATGCTCGCAGCCTTGGTACCACTGAAGCCACCGGCGGCGAGAGTTGGGGTGGTGTTGGTGGTTGTCGTGGTGTCGTTCATGGGTACCTGCCTGAGAACGGGTGACATGGGCGTAGTTACGCCAATGTAGAACGCCACACTCTATGCGACGGGAGCCGAGCCGTCAAGCACTCAGAGCGTGAACCATCGCGCGATCTGCGCGAACACCGACGATGATCAGCTCTCGAAATCCTCAGGACTGAGGTCGTCGAGAAAGTCGCGGAACTCGTCGATGATCGCCTGGTCTTCGCCAATGTCCTCGGCGGGCGGTTGTTGGCCTGCCTGTTGGAGCAGGCTTTCCGTCGCGAAAATCGGGCTGCCGGTACGCACGGCGAGTGCGATGGCATCAGATGGCCGACAGGACACGATCTCGGTACCGGCAGCAGAGTTGAGGTGCAGCTCGGCATAGAACACATGGTCGCGAACCTCGGTCACGACGATCTGCACCAAGGAGGCTTGTAACTGGGTAATGATTGCGGCGAGCAGGTCGTGTGTCAGGGGCCGTGGCGGAACGATGCCCTCGAGCGCAGTGTGGATCGAGGACGCTTCGGGTGAACCGATGAGGATTGGCAGTAACCGCTGCTTACCCGACTGCTCGCGAAGCAACACCACTGGAGTATTTGCAGGGACTTCGACCCGGACACCGACGATTTCCATAGGGACCACGAATCCGATCGTACTCCCCCGGCCCGGTGGCCACGTCGAAGTGACGAACGCAACGCGGGAAACTGCCACCGCATTCTGCACTTCGGGTTCAGCCCGGGGATTGTCCTGGAGTTCCTGACTCTCCTAAGGCTCGATCAGGTGGCGCAGCGTGGACGCGACGATCGCCTCGCGCAACTGCGCACCGAGCGCGGCCAGTTCGTTGAGCAACTCGATTGCCTCGTGACGGGCTTGCGGGTTGCGTTGCCGCAACAACGGCAAGATCCGCTGTTCGAACAAACTGGCTTCTCGTTCGGCTGCCTGCCGCCACGCGCGCAGGTGGCGGGCGTCGATCCCCCGGGCCAGGAACCCTGCCGCGGCACGAACAATGGCTAGGTCGGCGTCGGTAAACGTCGCGTTGGTTCCACTTCCGCGCCCACTAATGAGGCTGAACGACTCGAGTTCGCTGAGCTGCGATGAGGTGACACCGCCAAGCGTGCAGATCTCATTGCGCGAATAGACGTCGCTGGACGACGGCTCGGCGGCGTTCACCGCGATGACGGTCGGCGGCGGCGGTGGCGTCACTGCAACCGGCGCTAAGACAGCAGGTGCGGCTACAGGAGTCGGCGGCGGTGGGACGATGGCCAGGTCCCGTTCAGCAGGCACTACCAAGGCTGACAGCGCTGAAAGGGCCGACACGGCTGTCGGTGGGCGGAGTTGAGCGGCCGGGTGGCGGTTGCTCATCGCGCGCTCTGCGTGAATGCTGATGGTGCCGGTTGGGTCGACCTCGATCTCCAGACCTCCGGTGTCGTCGAGGTCGAAGTCGATCGAGTCGTCAACTCCGATCCGAACGTTGCGGATTCCGCGTGGGGGGCTTGGAGACGACGCAGACGACGCAGACGAGGCAGACGACTGCGCCCCGGTGTCATCGATCTCACCGGTCTCCAGACGGTCGCGGATGACTCGCAGCGGCAAGAAGTTCTGCCGCTGCTCGCGGAGAATGACTTTCAACCGTTCTACGTCGCCGTCGAAGAACTTACGGTACCCCGACGCAGTGCGTTCCGGTTCGATCAGACCCTGGCTCTCCAGAAAGCGAATCTTGGAGATGGTGACATCGGGGAACTCTTCGAGTAGGAGCCCGAGTACTTCACCGATCGACAGATAAGGACGTTCATTCACACCAGTGGTCATCGATCAACTCGCGGTCAGTTCGAAAAAAACCATACGAAACTTTCCAACCTGCAACTCATCGCCTTGATGCAGCGCCGACTGATCGACACGGGTTTGATTGACATACGTGCCATTCAGCGAACCGGCATCACGGACCACGTAGGTCGAACCGATTCGTTCGACCTCAGCATGCCGTCGCGACACCGTGATGTCATCAAGCATGATCTCGCTATCGGGATGGCGGCCAAGACGAGTGAGCGGCAGGTGGAGGGGAAACGTCTCGCCCGACTGTGAGCCGCTACGGACCAACAAGGTGGCCACATCGTTGGGCAGGTCGCGAAGATCGACGACGATGTCGTCGGCCGGGCCGGGCGAGTCGAGCAACGGGTCGACCTTGGCGAGGGTGATCGTGTGGTCGGCGGGTCGGTCGAGCACCGCCCCACACGACGAGCAGAATGCCGACTCGACGGGGTTGCGGTGACCGCACTGGTTGCAGAACACATGGGCCATTGAACAAGACCTTACCCTTCGATCATTGCCTGGTACGCCGCCGCGTCGAACAGTGCATCCAGTTGGGTTGGATCGTCCATCTCGATCTCGCAGATCCAGCCCACTCCATATGGGTCGCTGTTCATGGTCTCAGGTTGCGAACCCAGCGCTTCGTTGACCGCGACGATCGTTCCCGATACCGGCGCGTAAATGTCACTGACCGACTTCGTGCTCTCGACCTCGCTGAGCGTGTCGCCCGCCTCGACGCGAGTACCGATGCTCGGCACCTGCACGTACACGACATCACCGAGCGCATCTTGGGCGTAGTCCGTGATACCGAGCCGAGCCCGTGAACCCTCCACTGCCACCCATTCGTGATCGCTGGAGTACTGAAGGTGCTCAGGAATGGAAGCCATGACCTGCAACCTAGTCGCTCTGATGGGCGACCCGGAACGATCAGCGGACGAGTTGACGGATCAGCCTGGAATATTCCTGAACCAACTGTCGCGCACCGCTGTTGGTGTCGGCCTCGGCCCATAGGTGGGTGATCGGATCATCAGGGTCCGGTACCGCCAGTACCCATCCATCGTCGTGGCTGATCTTGACACCATCAACCAGTTCTACGCCACCGGCGGAAATCTCCATCAAGGTGCGCATGACCATTCCCTTGAGCTCCCACGGGGTGATCACCGTCTCATGAAGTAGATGGACCTCGGGCAGTTGATCGATCACATCGCCGAGTGAACGCCGGCTACGACCAAGTAGGTCGAGCAGCTTGAGCAATGCGGCAGCGCCATCGAAAGCTGGTAGGAAGCCAGGCAGGATAAAGCCGCCGGAGCCGTTCGCAGCGAACCCAACCGCCGGATTCGTAGCGGCGGCCATGAGCGCGGGGGCGGACATTTTCGTGGGTACCACGTGGATTCCATGTGCCAGCGCAATCTCGCTCGCCCGCTTGGTGATGTTGACGGGAAGTGCGATCCTGTCGCCCACCAGATGATCCGACACGAGTTCGACGAACGCGAGCAACAGTTCGAGATGGGTGAGAACTCGACCTTGGTCGTCGACCACGCGGAGCAGTTCGCCATCTGCGTCGATGACTGCGCCGAGATGAGCACCCGATGTACGCACTAGAGCGGCTACCCGCTCGAGCGCCTCATCCTCATTGAAGGTCAAACGGCCTGCGGTGGAGACGTAAGGGTTCACGGCCAAGACGTCGGCACCCAGCTTGCCCAGCAACGCTGGCATCACGGTGCTGACCGCGCCGTATGAATAGTCGACGACCAACTTGAAGCCGAACGCCCGGATCGCAACCGGATCGATGGTGGCCTCGAGCGCCACCGTGTACTCCTCGAGCGCCCGAGGTGGAAACTGGGTGTCGCCCACATCTTCGGCCAACGCTCGTCGGGTGTCTTCACGGCGAAACAGCCGCTCGATCTTGCGCTGTGCATCCTCGGTGATGTCAATACCATCGTTGTCGAAGAAGCGCACCACCACACGGTCGACATCACGCGGATCAAGCCTCACTGTGAGACCGGCAAGAGCGCGCGGTGATCGAACGAGGAATCGGGTCACCGGCACACTTGCGACCTCGAGGTCGAGTACGTCGAGACCGGCGGAGTTGAGGCCCGCCATCATTGCCCGCTTGAGCATTCTGGCGGTACGGCTGGAATCGCGGGAGGTGACCACGGTGGTGCCCTTCGGAAGCGATGTGCCATAGGCCATGGCCACACGCACAGCGAGCTCGGGCGTGACATCGACGTTGGCCAAGCCGGCCAACCCATCTCGTCCGAACAGCGACCGGGCACCTCTGCTCTCCCACACGATGCTGGTGTTGACGACGGCGCCCTCTTCGACGATTTTGAACGGGAACACCTTGACCCCGCGGCTCACGATCGCTCCCGCGCCGACCACCACCTGATCGCCGAGCACGACACCTTCCTCCACACGAACGCTGTTGCGGATGCTGCTTCCGCGTGCGACCACCGCACCGCGAACGCTGGCTCGTGCTCCGACGTACACGTTGTCATGCAGCACCGATCGCTCGACGGATGCCTCGCTGAGCAGGCGCACGTTCGATCCCAGCACCGTGTACTCGCCAACGTGACAGCCGGCCTCGATCTTGCAACCGGGTCCAATGATGCTCGGCCCGACGATGGTGGCGGCGGGCGAAACGTCGGCACCTTCGCCGAGCCACACGTCGTCATTGACGCGGAACCCCGCAATGTCGACCATCACCCGTTCGTCGAGCACATCGAGGTGCGCAGACAGGTACGACTCGAGCGTGCCGACGTCTTCCCAGTAGCCCTCGACGATCGCTCCGAACAGTGGTACGCCGGCTTCGAGCAACGCGGGAAACACGTCGCTGGAGAAGTCGACGCTGCCAACCTCGGCGATGAAGTCAAAAACCTGCGGCTCGAACACATAGATTCCGGTGTTGACGGTGTCGCTGAAGACCTGCCCCCATGTCGGCTTTTCGAGAAACCGTTCGATCGACCCGTCGCTTCGGGTGATGACGATCCCGAACTCGAGTGGATTCTCCACAGGGGTCAGTCCAATCGTCGCGACGGCGCCGCGTTGGCGATGAAACCGAAGAATCTGTCCCAGGTCGATGTCGGTGACGACATCGCCGGAGATCACGAGAAACGTCTCGCTGAGCAATTGGCGCACATTGCCGATGCTGCCCGCTGTACCGAGCGGAACTTGTTCGTGGGCATATGTGATCGTGACACCGAACTCCGACCCGTCACCGAAGTACGTCTTGATCTGATCCGCCAGAAACGCAACGGTGATGATGATCTCGTCGAACCCGTGCTGTTTGAGGAGGGCGATGACGTGTTCGATCATCGGACGGTTGGCCACCGGAAGCATCGGCTTCGGTGCGTTCGAGGTGAGCGGTCGCAGGCGCGTTCCTTCGCCGCCAGCCATGATCACCGCTTTCATCTCGTTGGCGCCTCGCTACGGTCACGTCGGCCCTCACGCAAGCTGGCGCGGATCGTTGGTACGTAGGTGACTGCAGTGTAGTAGCTGATCGTCAGCCCAGGGATGCCGACCATCCATGAGGCGACTTGGAACCAGCGATGTAGGTAAATATCACTGGCACCGAGCATGAATCCGGGTAGCGCGAACATCAGCAAGAACGTGGCCAACTTGCCCAGCCACGTCACGTCGAAGCGTTTCATGCGGAACAGCAGTGTGCAGATGGCAACCGCTCCGCCGAATGCAACCTCACGGACGATGACCGCCACGGCGAACCACAGCGGAGCGGAACGATCGATGATGATGGCGACGATGGCGACGATGAACATCAACCGGTCCGCCGTCGGGTCGAAGATCTTGCCGAACTCGCTGACCTGATTGAACCGTCGGGCAAGCCAGCCATCGACCCAATCGGTTGCCCCTAGCCCACCAAGCAACCACGCCGCCGCAGCGCGATTGTCTTTGCCAATCAGCAGGTACAAGAACAACGGGATGCAACACAACCGCAGGAGCGTGAACACGTTGGGCGCAGTGAGGAACCGGTGTGACGACAGTGGCGACGACGAGTGCTGTGACGGCGCCGCCGACACCGTTAGCTCGTCCTTGCTCACGTGCGGAGCGTACAAGCAAGCGGACGCTGCGTACAGCACCTACGATCGGGCGAATGCAGACAGAGCTCGGTATGAGGCGAACGGGAACCATCTTCAGCCGGATCATCGCCGGTCAGATACCCGGCACCTTCGTTCATCGCGATGAGACGTGTGTGGTGTTCATGTCGATCAACCCGCTCGCCCCTGGCCACGCGCTTGTTGTCCCGATCGCCGAGATCGATCATTGGATTGACCTGCCCGACACTGTGGCGGCTCACCTGTTCGTCGTTGCGCAACGGATCGGCAAGGCACAGCAGCGGGCGTTCACGTGCGACAAGGTCGGCCTGATCATCGCCGGCTACGAGGTACCCCACACCCACCTCCACGTGATCCCCACCACCAACATGAGCCAACTGAACTTCGCCAACGCAGCCAGCTCGGTCACGCGAGACGACCTCGAGGCCACCGCAGAAGCAATACGCGAAGCCCTCGACGACGAAGCCTGACCCGTATGCGCCGGCGTTACAGGTCGAGCGTCGGAGCCGATGGTTCGTCGGGCAGAATGAGTTCAGCGCCTTTGTTCCGTACAGTGTTCACCGCGCTGCTGACGGGGTGCATCACCAACACGTCGTCTGGTGCCGGAACCAGAAGTGCGGCGAGTGCGTCGGTGTCGTTGTTGGTTGGGTCGAGCCACTCGGCCCATCTATCACTCGTCAACAGCACCGGCATCCGGTCATGAATGGGCGCCATCGTTGCGTTGGCAGACGTGGTGATGACCGTGCAGGTATGGAGCCATGGCGCGTCGGACCCGTCGGCCTTGTCGCGCCACGCTGACCACAAACCTGCCACCGCAAGCGGCTGACCATCGGCGCGCTGGATGAACATCGGTTGCTTTGCCTTCTGGCCGGCGACGACCTTCCATTCGTAGAAGCCCGTCATCGGAATGATCAGCCGGTGCTTGCGAAACAGGCCCTTGAACGCTGGCTTTTCACCCAAGGTCTCGCCACGCGCGTTGATCATCTTCGAGCCGATCTTCAGATCTTTGGCCCACACCGGCACCAGACCCCAACGAAACGACCGGACCACAGGGTGGCAGTCAGCATCATCGACCACGCCGTATACGTCATTCGTGGGGGCGACGTTGTAGCTGACACTCAGCGGAGCATCGTCAATCGCCTCGCCGACGGAGGCACCGAAGTACGCAGCGATCTCGCTGGGCGAGTTCGAAGAGACGAAGCGACCACACATACGACGCAGCGTACGAGACGCGAGCTGTTCAGCTCGTCTGCATCATCTAGGAGTTGGTCGATGACTTGTACCTCTGGTCCCCGACCGGTATGGTCGGCATCGATCTGGAAGCATGGCGACGATGAGTACATCAGAGATGGAGCCGAGTCGGTCGGAGGCGGTGCAGGGGCATGGCGTACCTGCCTTGCCGGTGCTGATCATGACCGCCATCATGTGGACCGAGGAGGTCGTCGATGTCCCACTCGATGGACGCCTCGACCGGTTTGGCATCAGGCCGCGTCAGCTTGATGGGTTGGACGGTGTCGTTTTCTCGCCGTTCCTGCACGCGGGATTCGGACACCTCATTGCCAATACCGTTCCCTTTCTGTTGCTCGGCGGTGCGATCGCGCTCGGGAACACCAAGCGTTTTGTACACGTCACCCTCATCGTCGGTCTGATTGCCGGGCTTGGCACATGGCTGATCGGGCCCAGCAACAGCGTGCACATCGGTGCCAGCGGCCTGGTCTTCGGCTACCTCACGTATCTGGTCTCACGCGGTGTCTTCGCCCGCAAGCTCACGTATCTGCTTGGGGGCGTTGCCGTGCTGGCTGTCTACGGCGGGGTGCTGTGGGGGTTGCTCCCCTCCCCCGGCATCTCATGGCAAGGCCACCTGTTCGGCGCTCTCGGTGGCGTGGCGGCTGCATCGTTCCTGCACGGCCAGCACGGTTCTTTTGAAAATCCATCGCAGAAGCAAGCCGGTGCGCGATAATCGCGACGACATGATGAACGAACGACGGACCGTGAAACGAGCGCAGTTGCCGGATGGACGATGGCTTGTCTACACCGTTGTCGAAGAACTCGACGGGCGTGGCGACGTCTGGAACACCAAACGGGACCTGTTCACGATCAACTACGAGTCGATCAGCAATGCATCGGGCGAGATTCTACTGAAGCAGCAGTGACGTCAACGGCCAACGGACCGTCACCGCGTTTTCACCGCTGTCAGGCGGCCTGTACCGATCAGCTCTCGGCGTCGCTCGGGGTCGCGCAATCCGAAATGGTGAACACTCCACAACGTCATTATCGCCCCGATCAACTCGAGCGGGACGTTCCAAGCCCCGCGTTGTGCAATCGGCAGCTGGCCATTACCAATGGCACCGGTGAACGGCCACCAGAACACGCGGGTGTTGTTGAACCCGGCGTCGAACACGATGTGCAACAACATGCCGATCGGAACACCGAGCAACTGGCGGCGGATCGGACGCCGGCCGACCGTGGCCAGCATCACGACCGCCATCAGCCCCACGGCAACGGTGAGGCTGTGCAAGTAGCGAGCACCACCGAGAACGCCGTCGACGAGATCGGGCAGTAGCGCCCCGACGACCAACGGCCGGTAGTCGAAATTCGGGTCACCGAACACGAAGTAGATGGTCAACACCGACGTCGCAATGAACCACAGGAACACGCCCGAACTGCTCAGCGCACGATGAGGCGCGCACAGTGCGGGCACTCGGGCAACTCGTCGGACGGCGCGTTCTTGACCTGGTCGGCTTCCATCGCCGAGAGATCAAGATGGCACCCGGTGCACCGACGACCTTGGAGGTGGACAACACCCATGCCGTCATGGCGTGCCCTCATCGCAGCGTACAGGTCACGCTCATCAGCGGTGATGGCAGCATCGGCCATGGTGCGGCGGCGATGTAGATCGGTCCGATCATCGAGCAACTGACCGAGCGCGCTGTCGAGCAACCCGCGGGCCTGGTTGATGGATTCGAGGAGTGTCGGCTCGCGGTCGTCGAGTACCTGGGTGGCGGCCTCGGCGTCGGCTTGCTGCTGCATTGCTTCGAGCTCGGCGTCGTCGATTGTCTCACTGTCGGATTGCAGACGTTGGATTTCGTGCATCAGCGCTTCGGCTTCGCGTGGGGCGATCACGGTCTTCAACTGCGCCTCGAGTCGCGCCCGCTTCTTCGCAATCGCAGCCCCCTCGGCCTCGGCCTCGGTAATCTTGGCAAGACACGCCTGTACCTCGGCACTGCGTTGATCGCGTTCGGACTTCCAGGCCCGGTGTGTCGCTTGGGTGACGTCGAATGCTGCGCGCTCGGCAAGCCGTCGTTCGAGCGCTGCCAGATGGTCGAGTTCGCTATCCAGTTGTTGTAACGCGAGGAGCGCGTGACCATTCATTTTGACGTCACCGGTGGGGCGGTACCGGAGGCGGCGATGACACCGACTGGCAATGCCGCGCACGGGAACACGGGGATCTTGGGATCGATGCTGGGCAGAGGCGCCCGTGGATCGACCACGTTGGGCGCAATCGTCGTTGCTGGCATGAGTCGGATCACCACGGGGGCAACCGTAGTCGTTTCTTCAGGGATCGTCTCCGTCGGGATCACTTCGCCAGGAGCCTGACCTGGAATGACCTCGCCGGGGATGGTGTCCCCCGTGTCCGGATTGATGGTCGCAGGATAGGTCTCGGGAGGATAGGTCTCGGGTGGTGCCGTCTCAGCGGGGATCGTCGCAGTGGTTGTGCTTGCGAGCGGATCGATGAGTACGCCGCTGACCAACTGGTAGGCGCATTCTTCTCCCGGTAGGAACAAGCGCGCGGCCGGTCGTACCGGTGGGAGCGGAGGGTACCAGTCCTCGACCGGCAGGCCAGCGATCGCAGGTTCGGTGTAGGCACCCCAGATCCGCGCCGGGTACGTACCGCCCTGCACCGCATCGACCCCGTCGAGGTCGTAGAACTCGGGGGTGTACTTACGGGTCATCGGCGTGTACCCATCGGGATCGCCCACCCATACCGCCGTGGCCAATGCGGGGGTGTACCCGACGAACCACGAATTGGTGTTGTCTTGTTGCGTACCGGTCTTTCCAGCGGCGGGAAATGGAAAGTCGGCCAGCGAACGCTTAGCCGTTCCACGCCTCAGGACGCCCTTGAGAATGTCGGTCGTGGTGAGCGCAGCACCGACATCGAGCACCTGAACGCCCGGATCGTCGTGGGTATACATCCGAGTGCCATCGCTGCGCTCGATGTAGTCGACGTAGTACGGGTCGTGGTGCAATCCGTTGTTCGCCAGCGTCTGAGCTCCCGAGGCCATGTCGATCGGTGCCATTTCGTTGGCACCCGTCGCAAAGCTGGCATACGGTTGCAGCGGCTCGCGATCCTCTTTCGGCTGCCCCCCGTACAGGTATGCGGAGTGCGCCATCCGGTAGACGGTGTCGACCACCCGGTTCAGTCCGACGATTTGCGATAAACGGGCGAAGGCACAGTTCAACGACGCCCAGGTGGCCTGGTTCAAGGCACCCAAACTGCCGGTCGTACCGCCGGTGATGATGAACGGATGCGTTGGGTCGCCCGGGTTCGGCAGAACACAGCCCCGCCGACCATCGATCTGATCATCAGGCTGTGCACCTGCCTGGATGGCGGCAGAGAGAATGAACAGTTTGATGCTCGACCCTGTCTGGCGGGGTACGAGCGCCATGTTGATCTGGCTCTGGTTCGGACCTGTGCCAAAGCCGCGACCACCGACCATTGCCCGAACAGCACCGGTCTTGGAGTCGAGCGAAACGATCGCGGCATCGATGCCGGCCGCTGTGTCTGGCAGCTTCGTGCGGGCCTGTTCGGCAAGCGTCTGCAGCCGGGGATCGAGTGTGGTGTAGATCCGCAGGCCACCGCGGAACAACAAGTTCGCACGCTCCTGCTCGCTGTCACCAAGGATGTTGACCGTCGGGTTGGTGAGCAGGTATTCACGCAGCGCCTCGGTGAAGTACGTCGGCTTCGCGCTGATCGTCGAAACCGACCGTAATTGCTCCGGAAGCACCCAGTTGTCGCCCAGCCAACCGCCTTGTTTGGACGACACCATGTGAACGTCGACCAACCGCTGTACCACTTGCCGAAACCGCGCTCGCGACCGTTCGGGCTTGCGGATCGGATCGTAGCCGGATGGCGAGCGGATGAGGCCCGCAAGAAACACGCCCTCGATCGTGGACAGTTGTTCGACGTTCTTGCCGAAGTAGACCTCAGCGGCCGCCTGCAACCCGTACGCGTTGTTGCCGAAGAAGATCGTGTTGAGGTACCGCTCGAGGATCGCATCCTTGGTCATCTTCTTTTCAAGCATCAACGCATAGTGCACTTGCAACAACTTGTACCTGCCGTCGCGTTCCAGCCCCGCGAGCAATTCGTTCTTGACCACCTGTTGAGTGATCGTGCTTGCGCCTTGGCGTGGCGCATCGCTCGAAAAGTTGGACAACGTCGCCCGGATCAGGCTGCGGACGTTGACCCCTTTGTGTTCGTAGAAGCTGTTGTCTTCGACTGCAAGAATCGCCTTGACGACCCCCACGGGAACCTGCGCCAAGTGAATTGGCTGGCTGTTTTCACGTTCGAATACGGCAATGACGTCGCCGGCGACGTCGTACACGTAGGTTCGCTGCGAAAGTCCATCGAACGAAGGCAACGCGACAGGTACCTGCTCGTGTGCGTTGGCGGCCTGCCACGCCCGTGGGGCAAATGCAACCACGACCGCAGTGATAAGTAGCGCACCGGCGGAAACGACGGCCGCTAGGCGGAGAAACCAGGCAATGGGACGCACAGCAACCGTTACGCTAGACGGCGCCGCCATGGAATCCGGTTCAGGGCCGAGATCGCGTCAACCACAACTATGGTCGCAGCCATGGCGCACACCACCACGACGAGCCTGGCGGCAACTCCCCCACGCGTGGCCTTGCACGGTGCTGGGATGATCTCGGTGGCCCACGCCATGGCAGCGCAGGCGAGCGGCATGCGGATCGTGGCGGTCGCGTCTCGCTCTGGAGAGCGCGCACGACAACTGGCAGATGAACTGCACGCGCCGGCAGTTCATTACGACGACCTGCCCGGCGACGGTTCCGACCGCGCCGACATCGTCATTGTGTCGACGCCACCACAGTGCCACGCAGCTGATGCGATCCGGTTGCTTCAGGCCGGAGCCGCTGTCCTACTGGAGAAGCCGTTGTGTCGTACGCTTGCCGAAGCCGATGTCCTCGTAGCAGCCGCAGCTGCACATGGCCAACGGCTGCTGTACGCGGAGAACCTGGCCTACTCCCCCGTCGTACAGGCATTGCTCGGTCGTGCTCCAACACTCGGAGCCTTGACCCATCTCGAGGCACGAACATTGCAGGGGCTGCCAACGTGGGGCTCGTTCACCACCGATGAATGGGGTGGCGGCGCACTGTTCGACCTCGGGGTTCATCCACTGGCGATCGCCTTGCTGTGTGCAAACGCCTGCGGGGCCGGTGCACCAGTGTCGGTAACGGCGCGGCTCGTTGGCGGCGACGGTCACGGCAGCGACGAGTGGGCGGAGGTCATTCTGTCGTACACAGACGGGTTACGGGCACGCGTGGAAACAAGCTGGAAGGCTGGCCCTGAGCCAATCTGGGATGTGCAACTCGCTAGCGCAACCGGTGTGTTGCGCGCTGAACTGCAGCCCGAGGTAGTGCTCGAACACAACGGCGAGCTCGTCGCCCTGCCAGCAACTACAACCGCCATCGCTGCAATCGAATCCGGAGGGTATCTTGGCCAACTCCGTGCGTTCGCCGACAACATCACCGCAGGCGAGACCCCGGTGATGAGCGCGTCGTTCGGCCGACGGGTACTCGATGTGGTGTGCGCTGCCTACCGATCGGCTGGCCGAGATGGCGAGCCGCAGAGCCTTCCGTTTGAAGGCGCTCGCGACCGCACACCGTTGGAACTGTGGCGGGGCTGAAGGGCCCCGCCGAATCAGATTGCCCTGACCTTGAGGGCTTCGTCACCCTTGCGGCCTTGGCCTACTTCGAACTCGACCTGCTGACCCTCTTCGAGTGAGCGGTAGCCGCCACCCTCGATGTTGGAGAAGTGGACGAACACATCTGCGCCATCTTCACGTGAGATGAAGCCAAAGCCCTTCTGAGCATTGAAGAACTTTACGGTACCGGTTGCCATTGCACTCACTCTGCTTTCTCGGTCCGCCAACTGAAGCCGACCACGCGCAGCAGCATACATGCTGACGCAACCAAGAACGGAACACGGAGCTCGAACCTCGCGACCTCATGCAGGTCGGAACCCGCTGCGCGTGACCGGACCGGAGTGTTTGATCATCACGTGGTGCCCGTGGGTGAACTCGACCACGGCGTCATGGCCCATGTCCTTGCCGAAGCCCGACGCCCCGCGACCGCCGTGGGGCATCTCGCTCGCAAGCGGTAAGTGGTCATTGATCCAAGTGACACCGGCGCGCAGTTGATGCGCGACACGAAGTCCTCGATCGACCTGCGACGTCCACACCGATGAGGCAAGCGCGTATGCACTGTCGTTGGCATGGGCGATCGCGTCAGCCTCGTCACGAACGGGAATGACCGCGAGCACCGGTCCAAAGATCTCCTCCTGCACGAGCTCGCTGCGTTGATCGACGCCGGTGACGAGCGCCGGGAGCATGAACCATCCTGGACGGTCGACGCTGCTGCCGCCAGTCACAACCGTTACGCCCGCATCGCGGGCCCGGCCGATGAAACCCAACACCCGTTCGCGATGTGCGGCTGTGACGAGGGGGCCGATGTCGGTATCGACGTCGTATGGATCGCCGACTCGCACCGAGCCAACCGCTGCTTCAAGTGCCTCCACGAGTTGGTCGTGCACCGTCGATTCCACGTACACCCGTGTGGCGGCAGTGCAATCCTGTCCCGAGTTGTATGTTGCCGCCAGCGCTGCGGCGCTTGCCACAGATTCGAGGTCTGCGTCAGCGAACACAAGCAGCGGCGCTTTGCCGCCGAGTTCGAGGTGGACCCGCTTCGGACGATCAGCGGCAAGTGCCATGATCCGACGACCCGTTGCTGACGAACCAGTGACGGTGACCATGTCGATCAGCGGATGGGTCACCAATGCTTCGCCGACCTCGCGATCGCCGGTGAGTACTGCGAACACCCCATCGGGAACTCCTGCTTCCTGGGCGAGTTGCGCCAAGCGGATCGATGAGCGCGGGGTGGCTGGTGCAGGCTTCAGGACGACCGTGCACCCGGCAGCAAGTGCGGCGCCTACCTTCCAGACGGCCATGACGAACGGGAAGTTCCATGGTGTGATCGCCGCCACATTGCCAGCTGGACGACGTACGAGCATCGACGTATAACCGGGGCTGAACACGCCGGCCGCAGTGCCATGGAGCGACCGAGCCGACCCTGCGAAGAAGCGCAGGTTGTCCACCGCAAATGGCAGCTCTCCGTCGCGCATCACGGTCCACGGCTTGCCGGTCTCCTCAACGTCCAACCTTGACAGTTCGTCGGCGTGCAGCTCGACCAGATCGGCCAGCCGAAGTAGGACCGACGCGCGCTCGCCAGGTGTCGTCACTGCCCAGGCGCGGCCGGCATCCGCTGCCCGACGCACGACCTGGTCGACCGTTTCGACAGACGAGTCGGTGATGTGATCGATCACATCACCGGTGGATGGGTTGACCAGTGCTCTGTTCATCGGCGCGCAACCTACTGCATGGTCACAGCATGACCCTGTAGTTCGCGTAGGTTGAAGCGTAGGTTGGAACGGTGGCCGAAGTCAGCTCCCTCCATGATCATCTACTCCGCTTGGAACTGCGGCTACTTGACCCGTCGGTGCGGGCATCAAGTGTGGAACTCGAGGCGCTCATCGCCGACGAATTCCTCGAGGTGGGCCGCTCAGGTCGGCAGTATTCGCGTGACGAGATCATCCACGAGTCAGCCGGCTCCGATCCAGCAGTACTGTCGATCGAAGACTTCGAGGCCCGTCACCTGGGACCAGAGGCGGCAATGGTGAGGTACCGCTCTGTCGCCCATCGAGATGGCATGATCGACGAAGTGACCTGGAGGTGCTCGATCTGGAAGTGCGCCGATGGCGCCTGGCGGATCACCTATCACCAAGGCACGCCTGCGGTCTGATCCGCCCGCTACGGCGATCGGCCGAGCTGCCTGCTACGGCGCCCGGCGATTCAAATACCCGCGACCAGCGGCCCGTCATAGAGCGCGTCTCCCGAGAACAGGGTGCCTTCTGGCAACGCGGTGACGAGGTAGGGGTCATCGAGTGCGTATCCGGCAGCGACGTGGCCGGCTACCGCCTCCGGCCCCCACGCAGCAATCGTTTCGAGCGTGTCCAGCGCAGGCTCGTGAAGCAGTGGGGCCCCGAGCGCGTGCGCGACAACATCGTCGAACTCGTGATGGCCGCCGATGTGATCATCGTGACCGTGTGTGGCGACAGCGGTGACCGGCTTGTCGAACACGTCGTGCAACTCCTCGACCAAGCTTGCGACGCCCATGCCGGTGTCGATCATCAGATCGCGATCTCGGCCACGAACGTGCCAGATGTTGCAGCGCATCAGCGAGACGACATGTGGCTCCCAAAGCAACGTGATGGAGTCGTCGACGCGTGCCCGCTCGAACCAGTGATCAGCGATTGGAAGTCCCACCCCCGCGACGCTACTGCGGCGCCGGTGGGCCGGTCACCAATCGGTCGGGTGATAGTCCTTCAGGAACTGTCCCCACACGTGCTCGCCCGTGCTGCAGCCGGTGATGATCGTGTCGACGATTCGCGCTGCACCGTCGACGATGTCGAGTGGCGGATGGAAGTGCTGTTCGGCCGTCTTGCGTTCGGCAATGTGGACCGGGTCTTCGTCGCTCACCCACCCCGTATCGATGCTGTTCATGTGGATGCCGTCGGCGTGATAGTCGGCGGCCGATGTACGCGTCATCATGTTGAGCGCGGCCTTCGCCATGTTGGTGTGTGGATGACGGGTGGTCTTGAGCTTGCGGTAGAACTGACCCTCTACGGCCGACACGTTCACGATGTGCTTGTCGCGTTCTGGTGTTCGCAACATCAGCGGCTTCAGGCGGGCGTTGAGCACGAACGGCGCGACCGCATTGACGAGCTGCGTCTCCAACAGTTCGACCGATGAAATCTCGGCAAGAGTGAGGCGCCACGAGTTGCGGCCGCGGAGGTCTACCTGCTGTAGGTCCTGGTCGAGTCGGCCCTCCGGAAACAGGGTCGTCAGCGGTGTCTGTTCTTCTGGAAGTAGCGCTGCTTGTGACAGCTGTGCGGCATGGCTGATGCCCATCGCCAGGATTGGCGTGCTTGACAGCAACGACGCCGTCGAAGCACCGGACCCGAGCATGTCATAGCCGCGCAGGCCCTCGTAGGCACCGAGGAGTCGGTGCACGCCGACGGGCATCGCAGCGAGAGACGTTGCTTCGGTCGTCATCATGTGGCGGTAGAAATCCGGTGGACGACGAACGGTTTGGCATGCGTTGTTGATGATGAAATCCAGTCGGTCCCGGGTCTCGATGAGGTGCCGGCAAAATGCCTCGACGCTCGGGGTGTGCCGTAGATCGAGTCCGAACACCTCGAGGCGATGCCCCCACTCGGCAAAGTCCGACTCTTGTGCGTAGCGCAATGCCGAGTCGCGGGGGAACCGAGTAGTGACGATCAGGTGGGCACCCGCCCGAAGCAGCTTGATACCCGCCTGATAGCCGATCTTCACCCGCCCGCCGGTGAGGAGTGCAGCCCGACCATGGAGGTCGGTAGTCTCGCTACGCTTTGCGTAGTTGAACTCGGCACACTCTGGACAGAGTTGGTCGTAGAAGAAGTGGATCGTCGAATACTTCTGTTTGCAGACATAGCAGTGCTGCGGACGATCCGACAGCGGAGCATCGACGCCGTCGTGGTTGGTGACATCCGCACCGATGTCGTCAGGTGGAAACACGTTCGGAGTTGTGAACACCGGTTTCGCGCGAAGAGTGCGGATGCCGGTCCCCGACAACGTGCCTTGATCGCGCTGCACCCTTTCCGCTTTGTGTTGGCGCCGCTCGGCCTTGATCTGACGTCGTCGTTCCTCGACATCGGGTGAATACACGTTGCCCGCCGCGTTCAGTAACCGCGTTCGATCTGCCAGCGGCAGGCAAGCGAGCAGCGAACGATCGGCCACGACCGCCTCGAGCAGTTCGGTGGCGGAGCGCAACCGCTCCTCGAAATCGTCAGGCACGACCGTCGAATGTACCCATCATGGCGCAACAGCGGACTCTGCGTGTCGGAACGAACCGACTCAAGACACGCCGACACCCTGGTCGGGCTTTCTGCTGCGCCATGCGCGTTCAAACGGGAGCCGCCATGCGTGTGGGGCGATGAGTTGGTGGATCGCGTTCGGTCCCCACGAGCCCGGCGCGTAGGAACGCACAGGTGGCGGCGAGACCAGCAGCGGGGTCGACAACTCCCACAGCCTCTCGATCCCCTCTGCGGTGGTGAACAGCGTGTGGTCGCCGCTCATCGCATCGTGGATGAGGCGCTCATACGCCTCGAGCACATCGTGTTCGCGACCTGTCTCGTGGAGAGCGAATTGGAGGCTCAACTTGTCGAGCTTCATCCCCGGTCCCGGCCGCTTGCCGTAGAACGACAGCGACAACTTCGAGGCGTCGGCCAGGTCGAACGTGAGGTGGTCGGGGCCGTGCGCGCCAATACCCGATCCGGCGGGGAACATGCTCTTCGGCGGCTCTCGAAACGCGATCGAGATGATGCGCGCCCCTTCGGCCATCCGCTTGCCCGTACGCAGAAAAAACGGCACTCCGGCCCAGCGCCAGTTGTCGATCTCGCAGCGCAACGCGATGAACGTGTCGGTCTCGGAGTCGTGAGCGATACCGGGCTCGTCTCGATATCCGAGGTATTGCCCGCGAACGACATGAGCCGGCTCGATCGGGCGCATCGATCTGAAGACCTTGTTCTTCTCCTCGCTGATGGCACGCGGTTCGAGCGCAGTGGGTGGCTCCATTGCCATGAACGCGAGCACCTGGAAGAGGTGGGTGACGACCATGTCCTTGTACGCGCCAGTCGACTCGTAGAAGCCCAAGCGGTCTTCGAGACCGAGCGACTCGGGTACGTCGATCTGCACGTGGTCGATGTGGTCACGGTTCCAGATCGGCTCGAACAAGCCGTTCGCAAAGCGAAACGCCAGAATGTTCTGGGCGGCCTCTTTACCGAGGAAGTGATCGATGCGGTAGATCTGATCCTCGGAGAAGGTCTCGTGCAGTGAGGCGTTGAGTGTGCGAGCCGAGGCCAGGTCGGTGCCGAACGGCTTTTCCATGATGATCCGCGAACGCTCGACCAAACCCGCTTCGGCCAGCGTGTTGACCACCACCCGCGCTGCAGACGGCGGCACGCTGAGATAATGCAGACGACGCGGTTCGCCGCCGAGTGCAACCTCGGCCTCGGCTACGGCGGCGGCCAACCCCACGGGACCCTTGCCCTGCGTGACGTAGTGGAGCTTGCGAGCAAACGCCGTCCATTGGTCATCGCTCACGGTCCGACTGGAGAACTGATCGCAGGCGCGGCGGGCGAACGCACGGAACCCATCGTCGTCGAGATCGTCGAGTGAGGTACCCACGATTCGGCAGTCGCTGACGAGACCAGCCAATGAGAGATGCAGCAAGCCGGGCAAGAGCTTCCGGCGCGCAAGATCACCCGTCGCCCCGAACAGCACGATGACGTGGGGCTTGACTGGCGCCATCAACGATGGCACCACGTCGCTGGGGTCGGTATGGGTTGTCACATGCTCGGACATCGTGCAGAGACTAGTGACGGCCGCGACACCGATGTCTCGAATCCTGCGTATCTACGGTTGAGTGCCCCGACGTCGTGCCCTGTGGTGGTGACATACCACCTAGCGCACCACCACCGGTATCGAGCGAGGACCGCGCACCTGGCCGCCGGCCCACGTGACTTTGCTCGGGTCGGTCAGTTCGAACTCGGGGATCTGTGCCAGCCACTCCTCCACGGCAACTCGCAGTTCCATCCGGGCGAGGTTCGAGCCGGCGCAGCGGTGGATGCCAGCGCCGAACGCGAGGTGACGGTTCTGCTCGCGATCCAGAATCACTGTGTCGGCGTCGGGGAACACCTCCGGATCCCGGTTGGCGCCAGGGAAGTTCATCAACACCCGCTCGCCAGCCTTCATCGGACATCCCATGTAGGTCCTGTCCTCGATGAGTCGGCGGGCCATCGTGACCGGCGCGTAGGCTCGCAGGAACTCTTCGATCGCGGTCGGCATCAACTCGGGCTCGGCCAGCAGGCGCCGGCGGTCGTCGGGGTTGTTGGCCAGGTGCCACATCGTGGAACCGATCGATGACCAGGTGGTGTCGATGCCCGCGATGAGCAGCAACGCGCACATGCCCATCACCACCGGTAGCCCGACGGGTTCGCCATCGTGCTCTGCATGCAACAGTTCGGTGATGAAGTCGTCCTGCGGCGCTGCTTGACGTTCTGCGATCGCACCCTGGAGATAGCCGATGATGCCGGTGACTCCTCGACGACGACGCTCGGGGTCGTGAGCGAACTCGAGGACATCACGAACCCACTCGGTGAATGTCGCCGACATCGACTCGGGCACGCCGAGGATGTGGCCGATCACCCGCACGGGAATTTGCTGTGCGTACTCGGCTGCAGCATCGCCGCTGCCACGGGCGAGCACGTCGTCGACGAGTCGTCGACACAACTCGCGGGTAAAGACCTCGTACTCGGCCACACGAGCCGGACTCATCGTGGGCAACACCAACCGTCGCGTCCACGTGTGAAGCGGTGGGTCGGCGCTGATCGGCGGCACCCCCGCAGTGAGGAGCGGTACGGCCGCGGCAGGCCCCATGTCGACGATCGGAACCACGCTGATGCCGTTACCCGATGGGAACGTCTCGATATCGTGAGCGATGGCGTAGACATCTGCGTAGCGGGTCGGCAACCAGGAGCCGCCCCATCGGTCCGTGTGAGCCATCGGGCAGGTCTGGCGCAACTCGGCCCAGATTCCGTATGGATCCGAGACGTACTGCGAGTCGAAGATGTCGTAGTCGCTCGCCCAGTCATTCACCGGTGCAGTGACCAGTGTTGCTTCAGTTGCTTCGCCGGTCATCGTGAGCCGATCTCTTGTCGAGTGTCAATCACACATCCTGCCAGATGGCACCGGAGTTCGGCCCAGCGTTGGTTCGCTCGACATACGCGCCAGTTGCCTGCAAATCTCGACCTCACTCCCCGGCCAGCCCGGCTCGGCCCTGCCCCAGTGCCCTGCCCTGGCGCCCTGCCAACCCAAGTCGCGTCGACTTACCGGTCGCCAGCGACGACAAGTCGACGCGGAGTTTGATCGGGCCCCGGCTGTCTTTGCGCATTAGGATCGAATGGCGGTGGAACCTTCCGGATACCGGCTGTAAGGAACGTGATGGCACGGATATTCGATTACAACGGACGAGATGTCGATCGGACCGTCACGGTTGCATCGATTGTCGCCAGCAAGAAGTCCAAGACGCAGTTCGCCCAGGTGACTGCTTCAAACGCCGCCGAAGCTGCGGCAGCCGAAGCTGCCGGAATTGAAATGGTCGTCTGCATGGCCGGGGTGGTTTCGGCTGTTCGCCAGGGTTCATCACGTGTGTTCGTCACTGCGGCAATCGACTTCGGTGGCGCGGTCACGCTCGACGAACTGCTGGGCACCGCGTTCGGCGCGTTGACCGATGGGGCAGATGCTGTCATCACCGCCAGGCGGCTCGACTGTGTCCGCCTGCTTGCCGAGGAAGGCATTCCTGTCATGGGCCACCTCGGCTTCGTCCCGAAGAAGTCGACCTTGTACGGCGGCGTTCGCTCGGTCGGCAAGACCGCTGAGGAGGCAGCAAGACTCTGGCAACAGTTTCATCGGCTCGAAGACGCCGGAGCCTTTGCGGTGGAGTGTGAGCTCATCCCGGCGAAGGTCATGGCCGAGATCAATCTGCGCACCAGCTTGGCGACGATCTCGCTCGGATCTGGACCAGACGCCGACGTCATGTTTCTGTTCAGTTCCGACATCTGCGGCGAAAGCCCACGCAAGCTGCGCCACGCGCGCGTCTATGGTGATCTCGCCGCGTTGTACGCGCAGATCGCTGCAGAGCGCATCCGTGCACTCTCCGCATTCCGACATGACGTCGCCTCCGGGAGTTTCCCCGACGAATCCGAGGTCGGCCAGATCGATGCGCAGGAATTTCGGCGATTTGTCGAGTCACTCGGCCGCGACTAGCGACGATCGACAACTCAAAGTTCGGCGAGGGCCGTGACGGCTTGGTTCCTGACGAAGGCGTAGGGCTCGGCGGATAGCAGCTGTTGGACTGCCTCGAGGTGAGACCGAGCCTCCTTCGTTCGGCGCTGGTGCTTCGCCAGCAGGGCGAGCAGGTACTCGACCATGGGTCGCAGCCCGTCCAGACCGTGCTCGTCGATCGTCGTGGTGATGCCTGCGAGTTCCGAGCGACCCCGTCTGGCTGCACCAGGGAGCACGAGCAGGAGCCGGGGTTCTTCAGCTTTCGCATGGGGAGCTCACCAGAGGCGAGAAGAACGTAGGCCCGGGCGATGGCGACGTCGATGGTCAGGCATGAGGCCACGTCGCCGCTCGGTAGTTCACGGTGAGAATACCGAAACCCTGCCGGATTAACTCCTCCCGATACTGATCTGCCAAACGGCCAGCTTCTACGCTGTTGGAGCTAGCGATGCAGAGCTCCCCGAGCCACCGGTAGCTCGCAGGAGCCGCTGGCGGGTCGCCGCGTTGACGGGGTTGTCAAGGTCGTCTTCCGTGAGCAACTGGTAGGCGGCCCGGTAGTGGTGATGGCACTCGACCATCGAGTAGCGCTCGAGCGCGCGGCGACCAGCCCGCCGCAGGTATCCGACCGCATCGACAACTGGCGGCTGCGTTGGAAGTGGTATGCCAGGGTCTCGACGAACTCGTCGACGCGATCGCCGAGTTGCGACTCGATCGCCCGGCCAACGAGCTCGTGAAGTTGCTGACGATCGCGGCGCAGCAACCCCTCGTACGCCACCTCCTGGGTCAGTCCGTGCTTGAACACGTACTCCAACTCCGGGTCAGCCGACTTCTCCCGAATCAGGTCAGCAGCCGAGAGCACGCTGAGGCTTCGATCGAGATCATCCGGATCGGTCGACACGGATCGCACCAGGCGATACAGGAACTCCCGGCCGACGACTGAGACCTCACGCAGAGCCGCCACGTTCACCATGTCGCCGAGCGGGCCAGAAGCACGATCGCCATGCATGTCACCGGTCACGACCATGCCGCTGTCGATCCCGCTATGCATCTGAAACGACGAACCCGTCAATGACTCGAGTGCCGGACGCATGGCATCAACGGCGGCGTGCAGTTCCAACGCAGCACGGACCGCCCGCTCCGCGTCGTCCTCGTGGGCGACAGGATCGCCGAACACCACCAGGACGACGTCGCCCATCAGCTTGTCGACGCGTCCGCCGTATCGGAGCGCGACCGCCTCTGCCCGTGCATTGACCCGGCCCATCACCTCCCGAACAACCTCGGGATCAAGTTGTTCGGCCATTCACCAGAATCGCATAGGTGAAACACCCGCTCGAACGGCAGAGCCGCCGGCTCGGCGATCGGCCCTGCTGGGAAAGTCGCGTCGAGTTACCGGTCCCCTGCGACGACAAGTCGACGTGATCGGCCCTGCTGGGAAAGTCGCGTCGAGTTACCGGTCCCGTGCGACGACAAGTCGACGCGATCGGCCCTGCCGGGAAAGTCGCGTCGAGTTACCGGTCCCCTGCGACGACAAGGCGACGCGATCGGCCCTGCCGCTCCCCTTCCGGCCGGTCCGGCCGATTCTGCTAAACAAGCCGTTCGAATGGGAGAGTTCACTGGCATGGCGTCGTATCCGAAGCACATCAATCATGAACTCAGCCCCATGGCGTGTCCCGTCGACCTCGACACCGTCGACCTGTTCGGCGATGGCGCGCAGGAGCATTGGTACGAGACGTACGAGATCCTGCACCGCGAGGCGCCGGTGCTGCGTATCGAGGGCGGTGGCCTGAAGCCTCGGACCGATGCGTTCGTGCTCACCAAACACGCCGACGTCTCTCGTGTGGTCAAAGATCCTGAGCGGTTCCCGAGCCTGTCGCAGGCGCGAGTCGGTGGCTATGCCGATCAGGGCATGTCAGCCGAAGAGAACTACGCCACCTACCGCAACTTGATGCAGGCGGCGATGGTGTCGCTGCGCCCGACACAAGAGCTCTACATCCGCCACCGCAAAGAGCTCACCGACCCGTGGATCGGGCCGGGGGCGCTGCGTCACCGGAAAATGATCACCAAGCATGCCAACGACCTGCTCGATTCCTGGATCGCCGACGGGAACGGCCACGGCGACGTCGAGTTCATCAGCCGCTTCGCTCGGCCGCTGCCCCAGCGCGTGATGGCCAGCGTCCTCGGGTTCCCCCTCGACGACATCCCGCAACTCGCTGAATGGGGCGATGCGATCGTCACCGCGTTCGTTCACGGCAGCGGGCTCAAGCACGAGCTCACCCCTGACCAGACCAAGGGCATGCTCGCCCGCCTCGAAGGGTTCCAGGACTACATCTACGAACACGTACGTGCAAAGCGTCTTGATCCGCACGACGACATGGTCAGCTTCCTGTGCGACGTCCACTACCAGGCGCTCGACCGCAAGCTCACCGACCTCGAGATCGCCGGAATCGTCCACGCAATGATCATCGGCGGGCTGGAGACGACGCAGTACGCGTTGGAGGAGCAGGCCCAGCTGCTGTGCGAGCACCCCGGCATGTTCGAGCAATTGCGCCACGACCGAGGGAAGGTTCGCGCGTTCACCGAGGAGGCGATGCGGATGCGCTCGCCTACCCATGGACTGTCGACCCGCGTCACCGCCGAGGACGAGGTCTTCCAGGGCATCGAGGTGCCGGCGGGCTCACTACTTCACCTGCGGTACGGCGCAGCCAACGTCGACGAGCAGGAGTTCGCCTGCCCGTTCGATCTCGACCTCGACCGGGAGGGGCTCACCCGTCACGTGGCATTCTCCACCGGTCCTCGGGTCTGTCCGGGGGCCAATCTGTCGCGTGTCGAGCAGCAGATCGCCTGGGGTGTGCTGCTGGACCGGATCGAGTCGATCGAGTACGGCGACGGCAACGACTGGCTGCACCAGCCCGGGATCATGCTCGGGACCCTGAAGCTGAACCTCCGGTTCGCCGAGGCGGATGTGCCGCTGTCGCTCGGGACAGGTCGGACGACCAGCGCTTCGTGACCGGTCGGGCGACGACCGCCAGCGGCGTGACCGCTACCGTGGAGGTGTGCAGCTTTCCACCGAAGATCGGCTCGATATCGCAGAGCTCCCCGCGCGCTACGCCGACGCGCTCGATCGTCTCCAGCCCCACCGCCTGCGCGAGGTTTTCACCACCGACGCGGTGTGGGAAGTGGTCGAAGGCGGCCTCCGCCTTGTCGGTCTCGATGAGATCATGGCGTTCATGGGCCGCCCCGACGTACACCCCGGCGCCCACCTGATGACCAACATCTACATCGAGGCAGTCTCCGACGACCCGCGAGACGGTGGTCCGCTCGTCCACCTGTGCTCGCGAGGCGTGTACCCGGTCGGCGCGTCGGATCCGCGCAACCCGACCGGCGTGTTCTACGGGCGGTACGACGACGACGTCGTGCGTACCGACTCCGGCTGGCGTATCCGGCATCGGCGATACCAGTACGGCTCATAGGCGAACCCAGGCGACGAACGGCGCTGTTGGAGAAAGACGTTCGCGTCGTGGTCGGTCTCTTTCATGTTGACGTCACTGCGTCGACGTCTTGGTCTTCGGTAAGCCGCGTGACCTCGCAGACCTGGGCACGCAGGGGCGAGCTGCCGCTGATCGGGTCGCTCGGGGTCTGGCTGAGCACCAGGTTAAGGTTGGCGCTGCCCGGGCCGAATGCGGGATAGCCGGGCAGATCGAGCTCCTCACAGGGTTCGAACCAGCCGTGCTGGCCGCACACGACACCCGGTGCGAGCGTGTTGTTGAATGCGGCGCGGGCGCGGACGCCTCCAAGAGGAGTTGTGATCTCCACCCAATCACCCTCGGCGATACCACGCGCGAATCCCGTGTCCGGATGCAACTCAACCTCGGGATCCGGGGTGTGCCGCCGCAGGTTGGCCACCTGACGATGTTGGGTTTCGCAGAAATAGAGCGCCTTTGCGCAGGTGAGCACGAGCGGGAATCGGGCGCCGAGATCGGGGCGGGACCGGGGGCTAAGTCCGGGCTCGGTGAACGTCGGGACCGCCGGTTGGCCGACATCGAGAAAGCGCTCCGCGTACAACTCGATTCGCCCCGTTGGCGTGGCGAACCCGGCCGGTATGCCGTCGTCGTTGACAGCCGCATACTTCAGGTGGCGTGTCTCTTGCTGCAGGCGGATCCCCGCAGGGTTGTTGCGTAGCTGTCGTAGCGTCACACCGCTCGGCTCCAGTTGAAACGTCCAGCCGGCGTCGACATCGCCGCCAAAGAAGTGCTCACCGAGTCCGAGCCGGGTCGCCAGATCAAAAATCACCGCGATGTCAGAACGGGCCTCGCCCACCGGTGGCACCAGCGCAGCGCGCAACTGCACCAACGACTGGGCCTCCTGCGAGACCTCGAATCCGATCTTCAACCCCTCGGCCTCGAAGGCACCGGTCACCGGCAGGACAATGTCGGCCTGTTCAGCGGTCGGGCTCATGAACAGGTCGAGATGCACATGGAAGTCGAGCGTCTGGAGCGCGTCACGGCCGCGGGCGCTGTCCCCGTGGGCCATCAGTACGTTCGATCCGAAACTCACGAGCCCACGCGGCCGGTACGGATGGCCATCCAGCGCCGCTGTGTACAAGTCTTCGCCGGTGACGAAACCGAACCGGGCGGGTCCGAGGGGCCGGTCGCCGAGTCCGATGGTCTTCGCCCATTGCGCCTGGTCGAGCAGTTCCACTCCAGTGACCGGATGCGACGGCACAGACGTGAACAGGACGTTTCCGCCGGGGGCGTCGATGCACCCGGTGAGCGCGTACAGCACGTTGATCGCTCGGATGATCTGCGTCGTGCCGCTGTGCTACTCGAGACCGCTCCACGTGTAGAACGCGACGGGGCGGTGCTCCCACAGCACCTGCGCGGTGCGTTCGATTTCGGTAGCGGTCACGCCCGTGATCTCCTCCGCAACCGTCGGCGAGGTCGTACGGCACTGCTCGGCAACGAGGTCGAACGCCGGCCTGCAGGCAACGGTGCCGTCGAACGTCGGAACCTCGACCCTGCCCGTCAGGGCGAGGACGTCATGGTCGTCGACATCAGTGCCGCCGGCCGCAGGATCGACGACGACGGACCGCCCGACAACTTGGTCCCATGCGACGTAGTGACCCGAATCGCCGTCAGCGACAAGGTCGCTGGCGCGCAACAACCGTCCCGTGTCGGTACGCACGAGCAGTGGGCCATTCGTCCAGCGGCGCACGAACGCCTCGTCGTACCAGCCACGCTCGATCATCACGTTCGTGATCGCGAGCGCGAGCGCCGCGTCGGTGCCGGGGCGCACTCGCAGCCACGGGTCTGCCTTGGCGGCGAGCCCTGCCTGTCGAGGGTCGACGACGACCAACTTCGCCCCACGGCGAAGCGCCGCCCTCGTCGAGGTCGCGTGGGCCAACCGCGACACCATCGGGTTGTAGCCCCAGAACAGGATGCACTCGGCTCGGTCGAGGTCGGGCATGTACTGGCCGGGGACCGGTGCCCCGTAGGTATACAGCGATGCCTGATGGCGTCCCCAGCCGCACAACTCCATCGCCACCACGAAGTTCGGGCTTCCGAACGCATGTTGCAGCCGCTGGATCCAATCGACGCAATCGACGATCGCCGACGTCGACGGCGACACAGAACTGAACACCACCGACTCAGGACCGTGGTCACGGGCCAACGCGCGAAGCCGGTCAGCGACCGTTGCCAGCGCCTCGTCCCAGTTGATGCGCTGCCAGCCCGGGTCTGGCGCACCCTTCGGGTTCGTGCGCCTCATCGGGTACTGCAGCCGATCAGGATGGGCGGTGATATCCGGCGCCGCCTTGCCCTTGACGCACAGAGCGTTCCCGGTCGGATGCGAAGGATCGCGGTGAAGCTCGAACGTCCCGTTCGTCACCGTCGCGAGCGCCCCACACCGCGACACGCACAACGGGCAGTACGTAGCCACCTCCGGTGCTTCGGTCATGGCGTGTCCCCTTCCGAAATGCCGATCCGACATGCGGCACTGCCGCCGTTGTCCCCTCTGTAACGTAGTCGAAGCGACACCTAGGGCGGAATCGCGTGAGGTTTGGCGTTTGGCTGTCATTGGCAGGTTGTCGCAAAATGCGGGTGGGGTTGGCGGTACCCGAATTCGATCCCGGTCTTGCGGTCGCGCTGCAGCGTGAACGTTCGTTGCATGACAGGCGGGCGTGGTGGAAGTCTGGATCAGCGACCACGAAGGCTATGCGGGCAGGATCGCGTCG
>JANYDH010000070.1 GCA_025359865.1 Actinomycetes bacterium
TCGGCGGTGGCCTCGTCGGCAAGTACCACGGCGATTGCACCATCGGACGACGGACATGTCTCGACGAACCGGATGGGATCCCACAACATCGGCGACTCCATTGCCTTGTCGAGCGTCAGCCCCGCTTCGCGTAGGTGCGCGTAGGGGTTCTTCAGCGCGTTGCCACGGTCTTTCACCGCCACCATCGCGCCGATATGGCCGGGCACGTCGTACCGGGCGATGTACGTACGCACGATCGGGGAGAAGTACCCCCCGGCGCCAGCGTGCACCGGCATCCCGAACGGGATGGGAACCGAAAGCGCCCACATCGCATTGCCATCGCTCTGCTTTTCGAATCCGATCGCGAGCACCCGCCGATGCACACCCGACATCACATGTTGCGCGGCGACAATCGCCGTAGAACCTCCGACCGAGCCCGCGGTGTGCACGCGAAACACCGGCTTGCCGTGCGCAGCCAACGCATCGGCGAGCCACAACTCGGGCATCACAATGCCCTCGAGCATGTCCGGCGCCTTCCCGATGACGATCGCATCGATGTCCGCGAGGGTGATATGGGCCGACTCGAGCGCCCGATCCACCGCCTCGCGCACGAGGCCGGCGATGGACACGTCGGCGCGACACGATGTGTGCTCGGTTTGACCGACCCCGATGACCGCACAGCGAACTGCCATCACGCACCTTCCAATACGGCTACGAGGTTCTGTTGCAGGCACGGCCCGCTGGTGGAGTGAGCGACAGCCCGATCGGCGACGCCCGCCAGTATTCGGTCGGCCGCCTCGGCGAACCGGATCAGTCCGGCAGCCATCTGCGGATTCGCGCACAGTGCACCACCGCTTGGATTGATCACGGTTCGTTCTGTGTCAAGCCCGAGCGCTGCGGTGAGCAGCAGGTGCTGGTGGGAGAACGGAGCGTAGATCTCGGCGATGTCAACGCGGTCGGCGCCGACACCGGCATGGTGTGCGGCGGACGTTGCCGAGGACGATTCGGTGAGTGATGCAGCCCCGAAACGTTGGCTGGCGATGCGGTGGTCGATACCCCGGATCCATGCCGGACGCGCACACAGACTGCGAGCGGCATCGCCCGCCGCAAGAACAACGGCGACGGTGCCGTCGGCAGGCAACCCGCAATCATGTGCCCGCAACGGTGCAGTGACGTACGGCCTGGCGAGCAGCTCCGACTCGGTGGCCGGCGTGCCCCATCCAACGTTCGGGTTGGCGATGCCGTCGGCAATGCTGCGCGCCACAACCGCAGCCATCGCCGCCTCGGTGACGACTCCGGCGTCGAGGCACGCACGTGCCTGTACGGCGGCGATGGCCGTGGCGCCAGGCCACAGCGGCGCAACCATGTAGGGGTCGAGCTGCAACGTGAGTATTCGGTCGATGGGGCCCGCGGTGGTCTTGCCATTCGCGAACACCAGGGCAGTGTCGCACTCGCCGGACTGGATCTTGATCCACGCCTCGTACAAGGCGAGGGCACCGTCGCCTTCGACATGACTCTCCACGACCGGGGGCCATGCCCCGATGGCGTCGACCGCCGACACGAAGCTGAACGGCTGACCGCTCATGTAGTCACAACTGCCGTGGCACCAGAACCCGATCTCATCGCGCTCGAGGCCCGCCTGCCGGAGCGCAGCTGCGATAGCGGGCGCGATCAACTCGACCGATGTGAGTCGAGTGTGCTGCTCGAGCGGCCGCTGAGCAGTGGCCACGATGGCCACGTCGCGGGTCATGATGTGGCCCGAATCGTGGCGGTGTCGGCCTGGCCGTTGGGGCGGAAGTACTGGATGTTCTCGAGCGACGGACCCCATTCGTCACGGGGCTTCCAGACCGGCTCGACCCGCATTCCGATGCGCACTTCGTGAGCCTCGCACTCTTGGATCAGATGTTGCATCGAGATGTCGGCGCCGTCGAGCACGATCTGCGCCGCCACGTAGGGGATCTTGACTCGTTGTCCGAGGAACGGCACGTTGACAATGCAGAACGTGGTGATGGTGCCCTGTGGCCCAACCTCGACTTCCTCGCCGAGCGGCGCCGCACACCGAGGGCACACGCCATTGCGCGGCGGGAAGTACACCTGATCACACGAGGTGCACCGTCGACCGAGCAGGCGGCCCTCGAGGAGACCTTCGAGGTGCCCGGACGCCGCAGGCCCTGCCGACCACTCGTAGGTGACGGCCACAGGCTGTCGAAGCCGCAGAACCTCGTCGGCGTTCGCAGGACTCCGCGGTGCCTCTGCTGCCGGCGGCTCGTCGGGCGTGCCTGCAGCGCTGGCATCGTCCATGTCGGCCGGGATCAGGTCGAAGCAGGCAATGTCGGTGATTCCGCCCTGGCGTTCGGCCGACCATCGCACGGCGACTCGCGAGCCCGTTACGATCGCGTCGGGGGTGCCAGCGTCGACGGCATGGAACATCTCGACATCGGCTCCATCGAGTCGGATCAGCGCCCAAGCAAAGCAATGGTCGAGCGGGTGGCCCGGTTGGGGCTCGGACTGCCACGCCCACGAGGTGACGGTGCCCTGCTCACCGACTGGAACCCACTCGGTACACGGGTCGCCCGTGATCGGGTCGAACTCGGCGGGCGGAACATAGACCCGACCGTCGCTACCGCGCGTGCCTTCGATTCGGCCGTCGCGCAACGACGTGAAGAATCGTGCCAGCGTTTCGCCGACCGTTCGCGAGTACGGATAGGTGAGAAGCAGCGGCGCGGTGAAGCAGCCGTCTTCCGTACGTTGGTATTCGGTGGTCGCCCCAGACATGACGGTTTTCTATCATGTCTGCGCACGTTTCTGACGACCCGTCAGAAACGATGTGTTAGCGTCGGTAGCGACATCAACTCCAGGGGGAAGTCACGATGGACCAGAAGTCGTTTCGCGTAGTCGCTGCTGTTGCAGTTCTCGCATTGATTGCCGCCGCCTGCGGATCGGACCGCACAGCCGCCACACCATCGACAGTTCCAGCAGCCGCTGCGGCGCCGATCGCACCCGATGCGACAACACCGGCCGAGACGACACCAGTCGACACCGCTGCGCCCGGCACCGCAACGCCGGATACAACACCTACCGACACCGCCGCCCCTGACACCGCCGCCCCTGACACCGTCGCCCCCGACACCACGCCCGAATCCACCGTCCCGCCATTACCGATGTTCGGCGATGCGCCATGGCCCTGTGGTCCCGGCGGCGGCGACAATACCGACGATGGCAATGAAGTCGGCGTCACAACGGATTCGATCAGCATCGCTACCGGCGACGACGCCGGGTACGCCGGCTCACCAGGGCTTTCCCACGAGATCACCGACGCGATGAAGGCCCTCGTCGCCGAATGCAACGACCTCGGTGGCATCAACGGCAGAACGATCAACCTCAACTACTACGACGCGAAGCTCTTCGAGACGCCTGCCGCAATGCAAAGTGCGTGCGATGCCAGCAACTTCTTCCTCGTCGGAGAGGGCTGGGCGTTCGACTCGAACCAGGAGGAGATCCGCCTCGGTTGCGGGCTCCCCGCAGTACCCACCTACTCCGTGAGCGCAGCATTCGCCCATGGTGCCAACGTCTACCAAGGCGTCCCCAATCCAGCTGACGAGACCACGAGCGGAATCTTCGCCCAGATCGCGAAACTGTTCCCCGAAGCGTCCAAGCATGTCGCCACGCTCACCGGCGCGTTCAGCGCCACACAGGAAACGCGCGACAAGATCGTGTCCGTCGGGCCGAAGTTTGGATGGGGATTCGCTGAAACCACGCTCGAGAGCAACCCGGTCGGCGAGGCCGACTGGACGCCGTTCGTCAAGCAGATCAAAGACTCGGGTGCCGAGATGATCTCGTGGCAAGGCAGTTGTCTGCCCGGTCTGCTGCTGTTCGCCCAGACAGCCAAGGCCAACGGTCTCGACCTGCCAATAGTGGTCGACTCCAACCACTACACAGCGCAATGCGCTGCGGCCAATACCGACGGCGCACTCGACAACCTGTACATCCGGATGTCATTCGTCCCATTCGAAGATGCCAGTCTGAATCCTGCCACTCAGGACTATCTCGATCTGATCGCCAAGCACGGCGGTGACGTAGCGATGCTCGGAGCGCAGGCCACTTCGTCGTTCCTGTTATGGGCGACAGCCGCATCGGCTTGCGGCGCCGAACTCACTCGTACCTGTGTGTTGCAGAACCTGGCCGACACTCACTCCTGGACCGGACACGGTTTGCATGCCGAAACCGATCCCGGATCCAATCATCCGCCGAAGTGCTCGTCGGTGCTTCATCTGGTCGGCGGCACGTACGAGCGGGTCGTGCCGACAGCGCCGGCCACATTCGAATGTGACGACGCGTGGATCAGCCCGATCACCGGAACGCCGGCACTCACCGCTGCCCTCCTCGACGAAAACCGCATCTCGCAGCAGTTCGCCGCGGGGTGACGAGCGTCTTGGTCGATCCCAGCGGACCGCATCATCCGGCCATCACTCTCTGATCCGACAGATTCTGGATGCAGGACTTTCTCGCATACACCGTCTTGGGGATCTGTCTCGGGTCGGTCTACGCCATCGCCGCGACCGGACTGGTAGTCACCTACTCCACGTCGGGCGTGTTCAACGTGGCGCATGGCGCCGTCGCCACCATCAGCGCGCTCGTGTACTGGCAACTCCGTCAGGGCTGGCATCTCTCCACTCCGCTCGCCATCGTGCTCACGATCTGTGTCTTCGCGCCGGCCGTCGGCATCTTCCTCGAGCTCGTAGTCATGCGCGGCCTGCGCGACACTAGCGAAGTCACCCGCCTGGTCATCCCCATCGCGGTGCTTCTGGCGATCAACGGGTTGGCCACATGGGTGTGGTTCCGAGATGGTTCGCGTGCCATCGTACCCAAGAAGTTCTTCGGTGAGCAGCATCTCCAGGTACTCGGCCAGGCGGTGTACTACCACCAGGTGATCGGGGTCGGGCTGGCGATGGCGACCGCCGGCGGACTCTACGTGTTGCTGTACCGGTCACGACTCGGCGTGACGATGCGGGCGACGGTCGATGATCGGCGCCTGCTGATGCTCAACGGCGGACGACCGGACCGGGCAAGTCTAGGCAGCTGGGCCATCGGCGCCGGGCTGGCCGGGCTGGCCGGAGTGCTCCTCGCCCCGCAGCAGGGTGCGCTGCAGATCTTCGCGCTCACCCTGCTCGTGTTCGATGCCTACCCGGCCGCCGTGGGTGGGCGATTGCGTAGCGTTCCCATCACCTTTGTCGGAGCGATGGTGCTCGGACTCACCCGCCAGTATTTCGACTGGGTCTCACACGCTGGACAGAGCTGGTTGGCGCTGCGCAACCTACGCAACGCGATCCCGGCCATCCTCCTCTTCGCTGCGCTGCTGTTCCTACCACAAGGTCGCTTGCGTGGCGCTGTGGTTGCTCGCACGCGTGAACGTTTCACTGTCCCGACCATGAAACAGGCCGTCGCGTGGGGCGGCGTCCTGATCGCCGCAATGGCGATGCTGCAGGCCTTGATGAAGGGCGCTGCTGTGATCAGTCTCGCGAACGGCATGGCGTTGTCGCTCATGGCCCTGTCGCTGGTACTACTGACCGGCTACGCGGGCGAGATCAACCTGGCGGTGTACACGTTCGCGGGCGTGGCATTGATCGTTGCCTGGCAGCTCGATGTCGGCCCGACCGGACTGGCAACGCGAGCGTCGCTCTCGGTCACTGCGATTCTGGCAGCGATGCTTGTCTGCGCGGTGGTCGGCGGGCTCATCGCCCTGCCTGCCTTACGCTTGAGAGGCCTGTACCTCGGTCTGGCCACGTTCGCGTTCGGCACGATCGTGTACCAATTGGTCATCCTGCAGACGAAGCCATTGCGCGGCTCGATATTCGGGCATCAGTTCACGATCAACCTCTTCACCACTGGTTCACTCACCGTTCCGCGCCCACACTGGTTCGGGATCGACTTCCGCGACCAACGCGCGTTCTTGATGTTGATGACCGTCATGTTCGTGCTCATTGGTCTTGCACTGGTTGGAATCCGCCGCAGCGCGTACGGCCGAATGATCATCGCGATGAAAGACAGCCCGGCAGCCTGTGCGACATTGGGACTGAACATCATGAGGCTCAAACTCGGCGTGTTCATGCTGTCCTCCGCTCTCGCGGGATTGGGTGGTCTGATGTGGGCCGCACAACAACGGACGTTGGCCAACAACAACAACTTCGACGGATTCGCGAGCCTGCTGTTGTTCATGATTGCCGTGGTTGGCGGTATCGGCTACATCAGCGGAGCCTTGCTGGCCGGGATCTTTCTCAGCGTGCTCAGTGTCGTGATGCCCAATATCTTCATCAAGTTGGGGTCGGACTATCCATCGTTGCACTGGTTCTTCGTCACCGGAATCGGGAACTTCACCAAGTTTGTCGGGCCCGCACTCATCGGTATCCGGCTGGGCAAGAACCCGAGCGGCATCGCTCAGCAGGTGATGGACGGCTTCCGCCCGCTGAAGCGGGTGCCGCTGGGCACTGCGGCGTGGGCGTCGTCGATCGTCGTGCTCTGGTTTCTGTCGTGGCGCGGCGCGATCGGGCACTGGACCTTCGCACTCGTGGTGATCGGTTCGGTATTCATCGTTCCTCGCGTGTTGATGGGGATGTTCCCCGAACGCTTCGAGGATGTCGCCAACGCCGGGCAGGAAGACCCCGACCTGATCGGGCTGGCTCGGCCATTCCAGCGCCATGACCGTGACCGGTTCGACCGGGAGCTGGCCCTACCGGGCCACGACAGGAGCCGGTCCGATGCCACTTCTTGAGTGCCAGCACCTCAACGTGGCCTTCGGTGGAGCCAAGGCCCTGAACAATGTCGACGTCACCGCAGATTCCGGCGCCATCACGGGCTTGATCGGCCCGAATGGCGCCGGCAAGACGACCTTGTTCAACTGCGTCACCGGACTACTCCACCCGTCGTCGGGTGTCGTCGTGCTCGATGGTCGCGACATCACCCGACTGCCACCATTCAAACGCTCACGGCTGGGTATCGCACGGACGTTTCAGCGACTCGAACTCTTCAGTTCCCTGACCGTGCGTGACAACATCCGTGTCGCTGGCGAGATCGCCTCGCGATGGCAGCGCCCCAGAGTCGATCCTCGTCGTGAGACCGAACGCGTGCTCGATCTGCTTGCTCTCGGCCACCTGGCGGATCGCGACGTCACCGAGATCCCCACGGGAATGGCCAGGCGAGTCGAAGTCGGCCGGGCACTGATGACGCGGCCGAAGATCCTGCTACTCGACGAGCCGGCATCGGGCCAGGACGAGGCCGAAACCGAGGAGTTCGGCGACCTGCTGCTGCAACTGTGCGCGGATGGGATTGCGATCTTGCTGGTCGAGCACGACGTCTCGCTGGTGATGAAGGTGTGCAGCTACGTGCATGTGCTCGACTTCGGATCGACGATCGCAAGGGGCACACCCAACGAAATCCAAGCCAATCCGGTGGTGCTCGACGCCTATCTCGGAGCGGACCAGGAGCCATGAGCGAATCGCTCGCCGAATCCCAGCCCGAACCCATTCGCGAACCCATCCGCGAACCCATCCTCGAACTCGTCGATGTGGTCGCCGGGTATGGCCCGATCATCGTGTTGCAAAGCGTCTCTCTGACCCTCCACCGGGGTGAGGTGCTCGCATTACTCGGGCCCAACGGCGGCGGAAAGTCAACGGCGATGCAGGTCTGCTGCGGACTCGTACCGATCATCAGCGGACAACTCCGCTTCGCTGGTCGCTCGATCACCGGTGCGGCACCCGACGCACTGGCCAGGGCTGGTGTGTGCGCAGTGCCAGAGGGACGGGGCATCTTTCCGAACCTCACCGTTCATGAAAATCTGATGATGGCCACGCACACCGGCATGTCGCTGGCAGAGATCGAACACACCGCGTTCGCGCGGTTCCCCGCGCTCGCTTCACGACGGTGGCAGCTGGCCGGAACCATGTCGGGGGGCCAGCAGCAGATGCTGTCCATGTCTCGGGCGTTGGCCACCAACCCTGCCGTGCTCCTGCTCGACGAGTTGTCGATGGGCTTGGCTCCCAAGATCGTCAGCCAACTCTACGAGATCGTCGCCAACGTCGCTGCAGAGGGCGTCTCAGTGCTACTGATCGAGCAGTTCGCCAGATCCGTGCTCCGTATCGCCGACCGGGCTGCCATCATGCTCAATGGACGAATCGTCCGTACCGGCCCGCCCGATGAACTTGCGGACGAACTCTCAGCTGCCTACTTGGGCGGAAAGGCCAACTCATGACCGACAACGACCGCATCGAGAAGTTCAAGGCCGACATTGCGGCGATGCAGGTGAAGACATCCGGCAACGTCGCCGCCGAACGCGCTGCGAGCACACTCGGGACGCTGTTGATGGTCGCCGCACTCGTGATCGGCGTGGGCTCGTTCGTGCAGGCCGGCAGTCAAGACAATGCTCTCGACCAGAACGAGCTGATCATCCTCGGCTTCGTGTGCGTGTCGATGACCGTCATCGGCGCGGCATTGTGGATTCGAACGGCGCTGGTGCGGTTCTGGCGGTTCTGGATGCTGCGCTCGCTCTACGAAAGCCAAGCCCACCTCGACGAGGTGGTCAAGGCGATCCGCGATCGCGGCTGACCACGCCCCGGACTCCAAGCTCGGTGAGGTTCGATGCAAGCTGAACCGCCGCAACCTCACAAACGGTGAAGGCCGGGCGCTAGTCGAGTACGAGTTCGGCCATCGTCCGCAGGGTGTCGATCGAGCCGCCCACCAGCATCGTGGTGACTCGGCTCTCCTTCCACGCCGCGAGGTCGTCGCGCACCTTGTCCTTCGGACCGACGAGGCAGATCTCGTCGATCATCGCATTCGGCACTGCGCCGATCGCCTCGTGCTGCTTGCCGTCAAGAAACAGCGACTGAATGCGCTCGACCGCTGCTTCGTGACCGAGCCGACGAAACACATCCGCGTGGAAGTTCATCTCCTTGGCACCCATCCCTCCGACATACAGGGCGAGCACTGGGCGGAGCCGGTCGTAGGCCCGGTCGAGGTCGTCGTCGATTGCCACGTTGACGGTCGGCAGAATCTCGAACGTCTCGGGCGTCTGCCGTGCAAATGGGCGGGAGAAGCCCTCGGTCAACGACGGACCGTAGAGGTCTTCGTGGCGTGGCGCATAGAAGATCGGAAACCACCCATCGGCCAGTTCGGCGGCCAGCGCGACGTTCTTCGGGCCTTCTGCGCCGAGGAAGATGGGAAGATCGGCGCGCAACGGATGCGTCATCACGTTGAGCGACTTACCAAGGCCAAGACCGTCGGTAGCGGGAATCGGATACTCCGGACCATCGTTGGTGAGCCGCTCCTCGCGTGCCAAGACCCGGCGGACAATGCCGACGTACTCGCGGGTGCGCGCCAACGGTCGAGTGAACTTCTGGCCGTACCACCCCTCGACCACCTGTGGCCCACTCACACCGAGGCCGAGGCAGAACCGCCCGCCCGACAGGTGGTCCATCGTGACCGCGGCCATCGCCGTAGCGGTCGGCGTACGGGCAGAGATCTGGATCAGGTTGGTGCCGAGCCGAATGGTGCTGGTGGTCGCACCCCACCATGCAAGCGGCGAGATCGCGTCGCTCCCCCACGACTCTGCGGTCCACGCCGAATCGAACCCGAGGCGTTCGACCTCGGAAAGCATCTGCGGGATGCCCTGCGGCATTGCCCGTCCCCAATATCCGATGTGCCAACCGAGCTTCATGCGTGCACCTTACGCTAGGTTTCTCATGTTTCTGACGGTGTGTCAGATCAATCGTTCGCAGCTGGAGGGTTCGAGTGGAACTGGCGTATACCGACGAACAAGAAGCGATGCGTTCGCGACTTCGCGAGTACTACGGCGATCTGCTGAGTCCTGCCACCGCGGCGGAGTTGTCCGAGGGTCACGGCATCGGCGCTCCAATGCGTCGGGTGTGGAAGCAGATGTGCGCAGACGGTTGGGCGGGTATCGGGTGGCCGACGAGCTATGGCGGCCAGGGACGATCGGCCATCGAGCAGTTCATCTTCTTCGACGAGTCGATGCGCGCTGGCGCCCCGATCCCGATGCTCACGATCAACACCATCGGTCCGACGCTCATGAACTTCGGTAGTGACGAGCAGAAGTCGTTCTTCTTGCCCAAGATCCTCGGCGGCGAGATCCACTTCTGCATCGGCTACTCAGAACCAGGTGCCGGAACCGATCTCGCTTCGCTCAGAACCAGTGCGGTTCGTGACGGTGACGAGTACGTGATCAATGGACAAAAGATGTGGACGTCGCTATCCAGCGACGCCGACTACATGTGGCTCGCTGTACGCACCGACCCCGAGGTGAAGAAGCACAAGGGGATCTCGATCATCATCTTGCCGATGGACACCCCCGGAATCACACTGCAGCCGTTGCGGCTGATGGGCGACCACGACATCAACGCGGTGTTTTTCGACGATGTGCGTGTACCCGTCGCCAACTGCGTCGGCGGCGAGAATCAGGGTTGGACCCTGATCACCAACCAACTCAATCACGAACGCGTCACGCTCTGCTCCACCGGTGTCATCGATCGTGCACTCACCGACATCCGCGCCTGGGCGCAGCAGACGTTGCTGCCCGATGGGCGGCGCGTCATCGATCAGCAGTGGGTGCAGCTCAGTCTGGCCAGAGTGCACGCCAAGCTCGACGTGCTACGGCTGATGAACTGGCAAAGTGCGTGGGAGGCCACCAAGGGGGTGCTCGACATCGGCCACTGCTCAGCGATCAAGGTGTACGGCACCGAGTTCTACCTCGATTCGTTCCGGTTGCTGTTCGAGATCCTCGGCCCACCCGGATATCTGAGAGCCGGCACGCCGGGTGCCGTGTTGCAGTCACGGCTCGAGGCCTCGTACCGCGGCTTACTGATCCTCACATTCGGTGGAGGCACCAACGAGATGCAGCGCGATCTGATCACGATGTTCAGCCTCGGATTCCCACGGGCGGCACGCTGATGGACTTCTCACTCACCCCCGATCAAGATGCACTTCGCGACCTGGCCCACCAGATTCTGCGCGATGCGTGCACCACCGAACACCTCGCCGCTATCTCAGCGAGCGAGTCGGCGACCGACCTAGCGCTGTGGAAGACGCTCGCCGATGCCGGTCTGGTGGCAATCAACCTTGCCGAGGCTGCCGGTGGCGGTGGGTACGGCTGGATGGAAGCCGCCATCGTGCTGAGCGAGATCGGTCGGATCGCCGCTCCCCTGCCGGGCCTCGCCGTGATGGCCATGGCTGCTCCTGCGCTTGCAGCCGTGTATGGCGAACACCCTGAGTTGCTCGATGGCGTCGCGTCCGGCGACCGTGTCGTTACCGCCGCCATCCACGAGCCCGTCGGCGATCCATGGGCCCCAACCGTTACGGTGGCGGGTGGGCTGCTCGTCGGCACCAAGGTGTGCGTCTCGCACGGGTTGTTGGCCACACGTTTCGTCGTCACCGCGGCCGATGGCCTGTACTCAGTCGATGCCGCTGCCCCCGGCGTCAGCGTGGAGCGTCAAGACACCACATCCGGCGTGCCCGATGCGTTGGTGACATTCGATCATGCGCCAGCGCTACGGATCGGCGGCGTCGATGCCACCAGGGCCTTGCTGTTGCGAGCGCAGTCGGCGGCCTGCGTGATGATCGCAGCATCGTGCCAAACAGTGCTCGCGCTCACCGCCGAATACACCCGCACCCGGCAGCAGTTCGATCGGCCGATCGCCAGCTTCCAGGCGGTCAGCCAACGTGCCGCCGACGCCTACATCGATACCGAGGCGGTCAAGCTCACCGCCTGGCAGGCGGCGTGGCGGCTCGACCGAGGGCTACCGTGCGACGAAGCGATGCTGACCGCCAAGTTCTGGTCGGCAGAAGGAGGCTGGCGGGTGATGCACGCGGCCCAGCATCTACACGGTGGCGTCGGCGTCGATCGCAGCTACCCGCTGCACCAGCACTTCTTCAACCACAAGCAACTGGAGTTGCAGTTCGGCTCGGCGACTCCCTCGCTGCTGCGACTCGGGCGCATCCTCGCCGACAATCCCGGCTGAGCGGCCGACCCTCACCAGCCGCTCTCACTACGCTGAGACGGATCCGCAGTGATCACAGTGCGATAATGACCAGCCGTTTGCGCGCTGCAACGGCAAGGTTGCTGATGTCGCCGGGATCGCTCGTCAAGATCTCATCGCCGTCGAGCGCAATATCGATCAACGAGGCGTCGATCACGTCGGCCGTCGCTGACGCCGCGAGTAGCCGGCCGATCGAGCGCGACCTGGCGACGGTGATCTCCTGCTCATCGACGCCGCGGAGAAGCCGAGCCAATCGGGCTTGATCAGCCTCGTTGCGCCACACTTGAGCAACAACTCCGCTGGTCGTCCTGATCGGCACCTGTCGACGTTGCGCCGTCTCGATGAACGCGATCACCGTCGTGCTGCGTCGGTCATAGCCGATCAGCCCACCTGCATCGAGCAGCAACGCCATCAGGCGGCGTCAGATCGCGGGTCGGTGACGATTGCCCGCTCGCGGGCTTCGGCCACCAACGCTGCGATTTCCTCCGGAGACATCTGACCGAACACTTCCGCGTCCGCGTCCAACGCGATCCTCAGCAGGCGGTTACGAATCCGGTCCTGTGCCGCAGCAGAGATCCAGGCCGAGACCGACAGATGCTCTTCAGCGGCAGCGTCGCGCACCACCTGTGCCAATGAGTCATCCAACGAAATGCTGATCTTGTCCATCGCCATAGAGAGATCCTACTCAGAGATGCTTGCGGTAGTACCGCACTCGGTGGCCGCGTTCGGTGGGCTATGTGCTTGTCGCTGCGATACCGAGCAGGCGCTGGGCTTCGTCGTTCGCCCAGCGGTAGTCGGCTTTGCCAACCGCCGTGCGCACCACATCGGCCACGAACAGGGTCGCCTTGGGCGCCTTGTAATCGGCTACCAGCGTGCGCGTGTGGGCAACGAGTTCGGCAACCGTCGGGTTCATTCCCGGCCGCAGCGCCACAAGCGCGGTGACCTGTTGGCCCCACCGTTGGCTGGGGGTACCCACCACGACGGCGTCGTACACCGCAGGATGCTGTTTGAGTGCGGCCTCGACCTCTTCGGGGAAGATCTTCTCGCCCCCACTGTTGATGCTGACCGAGCCGCGGCCGAGCACGGTGATCGATCCGTCGCTCTCGATGCACGCAAAGTCACCGGGCACCACCCACCGCTTGCCTGCGAAGACAGGAAACGTCTGTGCAGTCTTGTCCGGGTCCTTGAAGTAGCCAATCGGAATGTGCCCGCTGCGGGCCAGCTTGCCCACGATGCCCGGCAGGCAGTGCCCACCATCGTCGCTCAAGACCGTGGTGTCGGGCCCGACGTTGAACCGTGGTGCACTGTGTCCAGCTCCGTCATCGGCCCGCGACCCGGCCGCGCCCGTCTCGGAGGCGCCGTAACTGTCGAGGATGACGACATTCGGTAGGACTGCCTTCAGCTCTCGTCGGACGCCCGCCGACAGCGGAGCGCCGCCGTTACCGATGCTGAACAGGTTCGAGAGGTCATACGTCGCCGTGCCACCTTCGAGCGCGGCCGCTAGCGGGCGGGCCATCGCATCGCCGATCGTACTGACCGAATTGGCTGCGCTGCGTTCGGCCAGCCGCCAGATCGCGTGCGGATCGAACCGGCTGCCGGTGGAGAGCACGAACACGCCACCCATCGTGAACGCGTTGCCCATCACCCACTGTCCGCCGCCGTGCATCATTGGACCCAGTGCCATCAACCGCGCTTGGCCGGGGTTGGCCGCCGCCTCGTCGCCGAGCTGTTCGGGTTGTTCGATCGGGCGGCCGCCGCGGCCGGAGTTCATCGCGGCGAGCAGTACGTCTTCATGGCGCCAGATCACGCCCTTGGGCATACCGGTAGTACCACCCGTGTATAGCAGGTACTTGTCGTCACCAGAGCGTTCACGCCCATCGCGCTGCGCAGATGCCCCGGCCAGGGCAGCCTCGTAGTCCTCACCGATCACCAAGGTGTGCCGCAGCAACGGCAGCGCATCGCGCACCGCGTCGAGGGCTCCGACGAACTCGGCACCGACGATGATCGCGACGCAGTCGGCGTTGTCGTAGAGGTACCGCAACTCCGCCTCGACGTAGCGGAAGTTGACGTTGATCGGAACCACACTGAGCTTGCAGCACGCGTAGAACGCCTCGACCCACTCGGCACAGTTGGCAGCATGGATACCCACATGCTCACCCGGCTGGATACCGACCGATCTGAGATGGTTGGCCAGGCGTGTTGACCGGTCATCGAGTTCGCGATAGGTGAACTCGCAGTCGTCGGTGATCAGCGCAGGCCGGTCGGGGATCGCATCGGCGACGATCTCGAACACGTCGGCGAGTTGGAGATGACGCTTCATCGCGCCACCGTCGTCAACATCGGCGCAACGTCGGTCGCGAACATGTGCAGTTGCTCGCACAACTCGTCGCAACTGCGCGCCTTGAACCGCACCTGCAACTGGTTCACGCCGTCGGCAACGCCGCCGAGAATCCGCTCAGCGATATCCTCCGGCGGTCCACTGAGCGTGGCTTCGCCAACATCCCACGACGGTATGCCCACGTGGAGGAACGGCGTGATGTGGCCGATCGCCATTGGCATGTCGGCCCGTCCCGACGACTCGCGCTCATGCTGCAGCATCGCTACCATGTCGGCATTCGACGGGCCCTGGGGCAACCAGCCATCGGCCACGCGTCCGGCGCGGCGGATGGCCGCCGGAGACGACCCCGCCACCCAGATCGGCGGCCTCGGCTGCTGCACCGGTCGGGGCCGTGCGCCAAAGCCGTCGACGAACTCACTCGTGAGGGCGTCGATGAGCACTGGGATCGCAGCGTCGACGGCACTGCCGCGGCGGTGGAAGTCGACGCCGAGGTGCTCGAACTCGGCCTGCACATGCCCGGCGCCGACGCCACAGATCATCCGGCCACCGGACAAATAATCGATCGTCGCGAACTGTTTGGCGGCGATCAACGGGTGACGATAGGGCAGAACATACACGTGCGAGAGCAGCATCACCGTGGTGGTGTGTGCGGCAAGCCAGCTCAGTGTGGAGACAGGATCCACCCAGTGCGTGCCCATCGAGTCGGCCACGGCCTCAGGCAGCGAAACGTGGTCGCAGACACCGATGTAGCCGTAGCCGGCGGCATCGCATGCCTGAGCAATGCGGACCATTTCGGCCGGGCCTGCGGTGCGTTCCCAGTCTGCGACAAAGTACGTGCTCTGCGCCTGGACGGGAAGCTGGATGCCGAAGATTCTGGTGCCGGCGACGATCGTGTACATAGCTCGACCGTAGCCGTTCAGTCAGACGATCAACGCTGCGGTAAGTTCAGTTCGCTGACGTTGTCGATGAGGATTCGGCGACGGTCGGCGTCGCTGAAGCTCTTCAACTCCGTGAGGTAGTCGAGCGGTCGTGGCATGCCCTCGATGTGCGGCCAGTCGCTGCCGAAGATCACACGATCGGCACCCATCAAACCGACGATCTGGGTGACGTCATCCTCCCAGAACGGGTTGATCCACCAATGCCGTTTCAGCGTCTCGACGGGATGCTCGCCGAAGTAGCCCGGCATCTTGTGATGGGTCGAACCCAACTTGTGCATCGTCTCGGCAAGGTAGTCCGAGCCGTTCTCGACCGACGCGATACGCACGTTGGGGAACCGGTCGAAGAGCTTCTCGAACACCGATGTGATCACGAAGTCGGCAGCGGCGCGCTCGATGGAGAAGCTCTTGATCGACGGCTTCCAGCCACCCGAGAATCTCGCCGAGAACGAGTCATCGGCGTAGCCGTTGGACGAATAGCCGCTGTCGCCGGCATGTATGACGACAGCGATGCCTGCCTCGTTGACCCTCGCCCAGAAGGGGTCGAACATCGAGTCGAACGGCGAATGGTCGCCGGTTACGGTGCGAGCCGCAGCCGGCCGCATGACGACGACGCGGGCACCGGCATCGATCACCCACTCAAGTTCAGTGCAGGCCCACTCGACGTTGGCCAACGACAGGTACGGGGCACCGAAGATGCGATCCTGATACGCGAAACCCCAGTCCTCGGCGAGCCACCGATTGAACGCGGTAAACGTCGAACACACCGCCTGTGGGTCGTTGCGAAGCAGCTCCTCGTAGAGCATGCCTAACGTAGGAAACAACCAGATCGACGACAACCCCTGCTCGTCCATCGCCGCCAACCGGGCGTCGCGATCTCGGTACTCGGGACGAATCGGCTCACGATCGACGAGGAACTCGAGTGGGTGCTTGCCCTCGGGGTTGCCACGGAAGTAGTCGTGCATCGAGCCAGCGGGCGAGATCGGGTCGAACGTCGGATTAGTGACGGCACGACTGACCATGCCACCGACGACGTGATAGCGACGGCCGTTGATCTCGCACCACTGCACACACTGCGGCCCGAGCTTGGGGTCGAGGTGACGGGTGAACGCATCGAGCGCCTCGTAATAGTGATTGTCGCAATCGAATGGCTGGTAGCCGAGATCGGTCATACAGAGCAGCGTACGTCTGCTCGCTCGCGTTGCCAGTACCGACGGGTAGTGTCGGCAATCGTGACGGAAAGCAGCCAGATGCCTGATCAACCGCCCTTCGCCGGACGAATCGGCCGAACAATGGCCGGCTCCGAGCCTCATTGGCCATCGCGTCCCGTGGCGCCAGCCGGTGCGCCGAACATCGTGTTCGTGCTCGCAGACGACGTCGGTTTCGCTGACATCGGTTGTTATGGAGCAGAGATCAACACGCCGAACCTCGACCGACTCGCGGCCGAGGGGGTGCGGTTCTCGAACTTCCATGTCAACCCGATGTGTTCGCCGACCCGGGCAAGCCTGCTCACCGGGGTCAACTGCCATGCGGCGGGTATGGGCCACATCGCCCAGGACGACCCCGGCTTTCCCGGTTACCGGGCCGAGCTCGGTCAGAACGTCGCCACCGCCGCCGAGATCCTTCGCGATCAGGGCTACGCAACGATGATGGTCGGTAAATGGCACCTGTGCCGCGACGCGGCGATGTCGGCGGGTGGGCCTCAGGATGGCTGGCCGTTGCAGCGCGGATTCGACCGGTTCTACGGCATCCTCGAGGCCTTCACTAACCTCCACCAGCCGCACCGGCTCGTCGAGGACAACCACGTCGTGTCCAACGACCGCTACCCGGACGGCTACTTCCTCACCGACGACCTCACCCACAACGCGATCACGATGCTTCGTGAGCGCCACGCGAGCCGGCCCGGGCAACCGTTCTTTCTCTACGTCGCACATCCGGCCGCGCATGCGCCGTTGCTCGCCAAGGCAGACGACATCGAGCGGTACCGTGACACCTACTCCGTTGGATGGGATGCGATCCGCCAGCAGCGCTTCGAGCGCCAGATCGAACTCGGCATCATCGCCGCGGGCACGACGCTCGCACCCCGAGAGTCCAACGACACCGATGGGGTGAAGGCTTGGGATGACCTCACCGCAACCGAGCGACTGGTGTACGCGCGGTACATGGCGGTGTACGCGGCGATGATCGACGAGATCGACCAGAGCATGGGCCGCCTGCGGGCTGCGCTCGAAGAAACCGGCCAATGGGACAACACGATCGTGGTGTACCTGTCCGACAACGGCGCAAGTCGTGAAGGAGAAGCCACCGGCACCACCAACTACTTCGCACATCTGGCCGGCGCACCCGACACCGTGGCCCGCGATGCTGAGCGACTCGATCTCATCGGTTCACCCCAGACGATGAGCCACTACCCACGTGGCTGGGCGATGGCCGGCAACACTCCATTTCGCCTCTACAAACGCCATACCCATGCCGGCGGAATCCAGGTGCCATGCATCGTCAGTTGGCCCGCTGGCCTGGCGGAACAGGCCGGAGCGATCCGCACCCAGTACGGCCATTGCATCGATCTACTGCCGACCGTGCTCAGCCTGGCAGGGCTGACTGCACCCACCGAGTACCGCGGCAACCAGTTGCTGGCGATGGATGGAACATCGTTGGCCCCTGTGCTCTTCGACGCCGATCATCCCGAGGTGCGCGTCGAGCAGTACTACGAGAACGAAGGGCACCGTGGGTTCTACCGAGACGGGTGGGAAGTCGTCTCCAACCGGCTGCCGCGAACACCGTTCGGCGACCACGAATGGGAGCTGTACAACCTGCACTCCGACCCGACCGAAACCCGTGATCTAGCAGCACAACGACCGGATCTCGTCGGTGCGCTCTCGCTGGGCTGGCACGAGGCAGCGGTCGACAACAACGTCTATCCGCTCGACGAAGGGTCCGGCTGGCGGTGGGTGGTGCGACCACCCGACAACGATGTGTTTCACGAACCCGTCACCATCTGGCCGGGTACCCCGACGCTCGAACGAATCCGTTGCGGGTCGCTCACCTGGCAGCGCGCGTTCACGATCACGATCGAAACCTCGTACGTCGCGGGCGACGAGGGTGTGCTCGTCGCACACGGCGATCAGGGCGGCGGTTACTCGGTCGAGGTCCGCGACGGCCATCTCGCGTTCATTCACAACGACGGTCACGGCTCCACGGTCTTGCACGATGCCGGAGCCCTGGCCGCTGGTCGCCACACGATTGTCGTCGACATCGCCGCGCCGGGGGGCGCGGTCTGGAACGTGTCAGTACGGGTCGACGGCGCGGGATGCGGCGATCCGTTGCGGTGCACGATGATGTGGCCGATCGCCCCGTTCAGTGGCATCGACATCGGGATCGACCGCGGCTCGCCCATCGACTGGCGACGGTATGAAACAAAAGGGCCGGACCCGTACAGCGGGACGCTGCACTGGGTGCGCTACGAGCCGGGGGAACTCGCACCCGATGCCCCGTCGAGGTACGTCGACTTCCTCCGCGACTGGGGCGCCAAGTTCGAGTGACCGACCGGCAGCCCACGAAGCCACGAGCTTTGGCGTTGGGTTGCTGTCAATGACAGCCCAACGCCAAAGGTCGGGCGGTTTCGCCTCGGCCTGCCTACAACCGTTCGATGATCGTGACGTTGGCTTGGCCGCCGCCCTCGCACATCGTCTGCAATCCGTACCGGCCGCCCGTACGTTCGAGCTCGTGCAGCAACGTGGTCATCAGCCGGGCACCCGTGGCGCCGAGTGGGTGCCCCAACGCAATGGCGCCGCCGTTGACATTGACCTTCGCGTGCGGCGCGCCGATCTCGCGCATCCAGGCCATCACGACCGGAGCGAACGCCTCGTTGATCTCGACGAGATCGATGTCGTCGATCGTCATCCCGGCCTTGGCCAGTGCTCGCCGCGTGGCGGCAATCGGTGCGGACAGCATCATGATCGGATCGTCGGCCAGCACGCTGATGTGGTGGATTCTGGCCCGTGGGGTCAGGCCATGATCTTTGACCGCCTGCTCGCCGGCAATGAGCAGCGCCGCGGAGCCGTCGGAGATCTGGCTGGCGAGAGCAGCAGTGAGCCGCCCTCCTGGGGTGAGGGGCTGCAGTGAACGGATCTTGTCGAGATTCGGTTCACGTGGGCCTTCGTCGAAGGTGAGGCCGTTGAGCGGGGCAATCTCCGCGTCGAAGCGACCTTCGGCGCGAGCGCGCAACGCACGGTTGTGTGACTCGATCGCGAACATTTCCATCTCCTCACGCGACAGATCCCACTGGTCGGCCATCATCTGGGCGCCCACGAACTGGCTGACCTCGCGATTGCCGTAGCGCGTGGTCCACCCCGTGGAACCGGTGAACGGGTCATCGAACCCGAGCGCCTGGCCTGCGGTCATCGCCGACGAAATCGGGATCATGCTCATGTTCTGCACGCCGCCTGCAACGATCAGATCCATCGTTCCGCTCATCACCGCTTGCGCGGCGAAATGCACGGATTGCTGAGCGGATCCGCATTGCCGGTCGATGGTCGTGCCGGGGACGTGCTGCGGCAGGCCAGCTGCAAGCCAACACGTACGGGCGATGCACCCGGCCTGTGGACCGATCGAGTCGACATTGCCGAAGATCACATCGTCGACCGCGCCTGGGTCGATACCGGTGCGATCCATCAGTGCCTTGATGCTGTGCGCACCGAGATCGGCGGGGTGAATAGTGGACAGGGTGCCGCCGCGCTTACCCACTGGGGTGCGGACGGCATCGACGATAAACGCTTCAGCCATGGTTCGGACGCTAGCGCTGCATCAGTGCCGGCGACGTGCCCAGAACCCGAGGCGCTGCTGTGTCGATTCTCAGGTCAGGGTTCCGATGTCCGATGCCGCAGCCACAGTACGGAGACGATCACCGTCGACGGCCAGCACTGCGCCCGACTCGACGGCCAGGTCTACGGCCTCGTTCCAAGCACTGACAAACGCGTCGTGATTCGGGTATGCAGTGGCGAGCTGAGCCGGATCGAACGGCGTCGTGACGCCGAACAATCCGCAGAAGCTTGCACCTGTCTGGCCCAGGCCGGACAGGGTTGCGATCGGCACATCGACCTGTGGCGTGCGAATTCCTCCGCTGGTGTTGCCGCGATCGTCGACGACCAGAGCACCCGACGAATCGAGTTCGATACGAGGCAGTACGGACGGCGGCACACCCGTCTCGATCCATGCGGCGAGCGCAGACACGGCGCTGCGCAGTACGTAGGTCTGTGGCCCGGTATTGATCGGCAGGTCGCAGGTGATGATGCCGCCGTAGATCGAGTTCGGTGGTGCCGACATCGCCGCGAACAGTCCGGTGTCTGCCACACCTGTGCCATCGTCAGAGTCGCCGAGCCCCAAGCCGTAGAGGTCGACGTGCGATGTGCCGGCCACCTCCCAGGTACGGATCAGGCTGGTGTCCGGCTGGCGGGCGCGCACGAATCGGAGTCGGTCCCCCACCAGGTCGGTTTCGGTGATGAACGTGAGTACTGGCACGTTCAGATCGGTGCGGATCAACGTCGGATCCGGTGTAGCAATATCAGCCAGCGGTGCTTGTGACAACGGAGCTCCGGCGGCGGCGCGGCTGTGGACGAGATAGCCGTCGTACACGTTGGCGACCGTCGCCACTGCGTTCACGTAGGTGGTCAACCGGAACGCCGACTGCGACTCGCCGAACGCCACAACGCGTGTTGGTTCGATGCCACCGAGCAGCGCGTGCCACTGGGTGCGTATCGCCGCACCGACCTGGCTGAAGATGTCGTAGGAGTAACTGTCGCCGGGGTGCGACAGCGCTGCGTACCGCACCGGATCGGCCAGCTTCAATGCCAGCGGCGCGATCGCGTTCTCGCGACCGACGATGCCGACCTCTTGCGCGGAGACCCCGACCCACGTCCAGCCCGAACGGATCAGTTCGGTGTGGGTAAAGGTCCAGTCCGGGGCACCGTCGAAGCCGGCGCTGACGTTCAGCCACTCGACGGCCACGTTTCCGGATGCGGCCGCGGGATCGATCGGGCGGCGCACGACGACTCGCGTCGTGAACTCTGCTGGGGCCACTGGTTCGACGGTCCACAACCCCTCAGACCCGAGTGGCTCCGCAGACTGGTACGCCGACGCTGTGCCCGATACGAAGAACTCGCTCTCGGTGTAACCCACCGTCGCAAGGTCGAGTCCGCCTGCCCCGAGCACGATCGCCCCCTTGCCACCCGTTACTGGACCGGCGACGGACACTTCACCGACCGCAGCCGGATCGAACGACGCCCCGATCGGGACAGGTGGAGGATTGGTGGTGGTCGTTGCCAGCGCAGTCGTTGTCGTTGGCGCGGTCGTCGTTGGCGCGGTCGTTGTTGGCGCGGTCGTTGTTGGCACGGTCGTTGTTGGCACGGGCGTCGTGGCCGACAGCACGGCCGTCGTCGTGGTCGTTGCCTGGCTCGAACCAGCGGACGAACACGCTGTCAGCAACACTGAGCCAGCGGCGATCCAGCGGGTGGCGAACCTACGGTGATCTCGCATCGTCCAGATCATACAGGCTGTCGCAAATTGCTGTTTGGTGGTGTGGGGGTGAGGTTGGCTGCATGGTCGTCTTGTCGTCCAACGGCGTCTGTTTGTCGCTGAGCGCGTGGTTGTGCTGCAGAAGTCGGCTCAACGTCGGCGACTGACAGACCGCCCGCCGGACCTACCCGTTGTTGCGGTGCCGAGTCGCGTCGAGTTATCGGCGCTGGCGACATGAAAGTCGACGCGATCCTGCCCGCACAGCCGTCGTGGTCGCTGATGCAGACTTTCACCACGCCCGCCTGTCATGCAACGAACGTTCACGCTGCAGCGCCATCGCACGGCCGGGGTCGGGACCCGGTACCGCCAACCCCACCCGACCTTTGGCGTTGGGCTGTCATTGGCAGGCTGTCGCAAATTTCGGGTGGGGTACGGCGGCATCCCGATCCAGACCCCCGATCCCGACCCCGGCCGTGCGGTTCCGCTGCAGCGTGAACGTTCGTTGCATGACAGGCGGGCGTGGTGGAAGAAGTCTGCATCAGCGACCACGACGGCTGTGCGGACAGGATCGCGTCGACTTTCATGTCGCCAGCGCCGATAACTCGAC
>JANYDH010000097.1 GCA_025359865.1 Actinomycetes bacterium
CTCGATGTCGGCTCATCGCATCCTGGGGCTGAAGCAGGTCCCAAGGGTTGGGCTGTTCGCCCATTAAAGCGGTACGCGAGCTGGGTTCAGAACGTCGTGAGACAGTTCGGTCCCTATCCTCCGCAGCCGAAGGTGTATTGAGGAAGGCTGTCCCTAGTACGAGAGGACCGGGACGGACGGAGCTCTGGTGTGTCAGTTGTCTTGCCAAAGGCATGGCTGATTAGCCACCTCCGGAAGGGATAACTGCTGAAAGCATCTAAGTAGGAAACCCGTTCCAAGATGAGTACACCCATGCGGTTAACGCAGTAAGGCCCGTGGCTAGACCACCACGTTGATAGGCCGGAAGTGGAAGCACGGTAACGTGTGGAGCTGACCGGTACTAATCGGCCGAGGACTTGAATTGATAAATGCTCGTGCTTGCTCTGGAGTGCTCGGAGGTCCGCTAGGACCGTCCTTGACAACAGATTTCGGTGACCATACCGGCAGGGTCACACCCGTTCCCATCCCGAACACGGAAGTTAAGACTGCCAGGGCCGATGGTACTTGGGGGTAGACCCCCTGGGAGAGTAGGTCGTCGCCGAATTTATCGCAGGAATCCCCTCGGCTCCGCCGAGGGGATTTCGCTGTTTTCCCGATGGCAACATCGCCACACAACTGGATGTCTGACGCCGTAGGCTTGTCGCCTCATGTCTCAGTCACCTGACCGCCGCCCCCCACGTCCGCCAGCACGAGGTGCTCAGTCGCGTCCTGCGAGCGACGGTCGTGCTGGTGGCGGTAGTGGTCGTGGTGGCCCCGCCAGCGGGCGTTCCGGCGTCGGCCGTCCAGTCTCAGGGTCGAAGCCGGGCTACGGGTCCGGCAACGAACGCGGCGGGCGGCCCCAGGCTGGTCGGAACTCAGGCAACGGTAGCCGAGGAGGCGCCGAGAGTGGACGTGGGTCGGCCACTCCATCTGGTCGCGGTTCGTGGCAACGCCCGTCGGACGATGGAGGCAGTCGGCCCACAGCTCGTCCTGGCGCTCGGTCAGGTGCTGGAACTGGTGCGGGTGCTGGTGCTCGGTACGGAGACTCTGCTGGTCGGCGACCGGGTGCACCATCTGGATCCTCGTCGGAAGGGCGTGGCCCGGGGTCGGGGCGTCCGAGCTATGGGGGTCGCCCCTCAGGGCCGCGTGATGGTGACCGTTCGCGTTCGGTAGACAGAGATGGGCGTCCAGGGCGAGGCCGGACGGATGAATCAGCGCGACCGCCCGGACGCTGGACACGTGACGACCGCCCACGGACCGATGAACGACCGCGGGGTGACGACCGTTCTCGGGGCTCATCGCGTGCTGATAGCCAGCCCGGCCGTGGGCCCGATTCCGGGGCCGGCCGGCCATGGGGCGGGGCAACCTCTTCAGCAGGGCGTGATCGGCCCGGTCAGCAAGGCCGAGACAATCGCACTCCATCCACGACTCGGTCGTGGGGTGAGAATCGCTCGGTTGGTGGCAGTCGGCCGTCGCGTGATGATCGTCCGCGTGATGATCGTCCGCGTGATGATCGGTCACAGCGCGAAGGAGCGACATCGCGTAGTGATGGGCCATCGCGTGGTAGTGGGGATGCGCCGCGGGGACCGTCTTCCCGGCAAGGTTCCGACCGTCGACCGACAGCGCGAGGTGGCGGTGGCGGTGGCGACCGTGGGCGTGGCCCGTCCGACCGTCGTCCCGGTGGTAATCGGGTTGAGCTCACTGCAGCCGAACGGCGGGCTGCTGAGGTTCGTTCCGCACGGGGGCCGCGTGCTGCCAAGCCCGACGCTGTTCAACCGCCGGCTTGGCAAAAAGATCACTGGGTCGACGATGGCCCGATCCGCGTCGTAGCCGAACATGCAGCTGAGGGTGCGACACGCAGGACCGGACCGGAGAGCGTGACGGTTCGGCGACGCGCGCCGGGCACGCTCGATCCCGAGGTCACCGCGGTAGTGGAGCGTGAAGCACCATCGGGCCGCGCGGGCCGGTACAACGAACGGCTCACCGCAGCCGCCGAAGCCCTTGGGCGCGGCCGGTTCGACGATGCGCGACGGATGGTGCAGCCGGTCATCCGTGATCTTCCGAAGGTGGCAATGGCTCACGAAATCGTGGGCGTCGCGTTTTACTCCACCGGTGAGTGGAGGAAAGCCGTGGCGGAGCTCGAACTTGCCCGTGAGCTCGATCATTCGGTCAGGCACCACGCCATGCTGGCCGATTGCTACCGTGCTATGCGCCGATACGACACTGCGGCTGCACTGTGGCTCGAATTGAAGGCCGCATCACCCGAGCCGGCGCTCATGGCCGAAGGCCGGATTGTGGCAGCGGGCGCATTGGCCGATCAGGGTGATCTGCTGGGCGCTCTGAAAGAACTCGAGCGAGCACGCGAGATCCCGAAGAAGGTTCGAGGTCACCATCTCCGGCAGTGGTACGTGTTGGCCGACCTGTACGACCGGTCGGGTGACATCGTCGAGGCTCGAAAGTTTTTTGGTCTCGTCGCTCAAAATGACAGCGAATTCGCCGACGTTGTTCAGCGGCTGGCAGGGCTGGGACGCTGACCACGGCGTTCAAGGCGTTGTGTCGGAACCGCCGCGCACCCCTGGTTCATACTCGAACTACTTCTCCCGCTGATCATCACGTCACGTCCGGCAACGGACGTGTAGCTCGAGGGGAACCCATATGAACATTGTCATTCTGCAAGGCCGCCTGGTTGCGGTGCCCACCGTTCGCGAATTGGCCGACGGCACGAAGTCATGGTCGTTCGATCTGGTCACCGGTACCGGGACCCGTGTACATGCTGACGGCAGCACTCGGCAATCAACCGTGTCGGTGCCAGTCACCTGGCAGGGCGATGCCACGCCGCAGCCGTGGTCGGTCAACGCTGAACTTGCACTCGCCGGGATCGTGCGTCGGCGGTTCTTTCGCTCGAGCGGCACCACGCAGAGCCGAACCGAAGTGCTGGCGCTCGGCATCTGCGAGATCACCAAACGGCGGCCCCGTGCGAAGGCGTTCGAACGGGTGCTCAGCTCCCTGGCAGCAGACGAGCTCGCCGCGCTACGATTCGGTACGGCGAGCTGACCTTTGGTCGGCGCCGCCACGACACCGTGGAGGTAGTGGTGAACGGATCGAACTCATCCGCCGAGGTCACTCGCTTGCAACCGGGGGTGGTCACCGGCGCGGACTATCGCACGCTCGTGGCCCACGCAAAGGCCCAGGGCTTTGCACTGCCGGCGGTCAACGTCACCGGCACGAATACGGTCAACGCCGTGCTCGAGGCCGCGGCAGCGAACCGCTCCGACGTGATCATCCAGTTGTCGAACAGCGGCGCCCAGTTCTTCGCGGGTCTCGGTCTCGCCGATGCTGCTTCGGCACGCGTACTCGGAGCGGTGTCGGCTGCTCACCATGTTCATCTGCTTGCCGCAGAGTACGGCGTGTGCGTGGTGCTTCATACCGATCACGCCAACAAGAAGCTGATTCCGTGGGTCGAGGCGATGATCGATGAGGGCGAGGCCCATTTCGAACGCACCGGAGCACCGCTGTTCAGTTCCCACATGCTCGATCTTTCAGAAGAACCGTTGCAGTGGAATCTTGCCGAGAGTGCCCGCATTCTTCAGCGTGCCGCCAAGATCGGCATGAGCATCGAGATCGAGCTCGGCGTCACCGGTGGCGAAGAGGATGGTATCGGGGGTGAATTCGACGAGAGCGCCGACAACGCCAGGCTGTACACACAACCAGACGACGTGCTGCAGGCATACGAGTTGTTGTCGCCCATTGGGTCGTTCTCAGTGGCGGCATCGTTCGGCAACGTTCACGGCGTGTACAAGCCGGGCAACGTGAAACTGCGACCCGAGATCTTGAAGAACTCCCAAGATCTCGTGGCGCAGCGTCATGGCAATGGCCCCCACCCGCTCGATCTGGTGTTTCATGGCGGATCGGGTTCCGAGAAGGAAAAGATCGCTCAGGCGGTCAGCTACGGCGTGTTCAAGATGAACATCGACACCGATACCCAGTTTGCGTTCGCCGAGCGAGTAGGGGCATGGGTCGAGGCCAATCCGCGCGCCTTCAAATATCAAATCGATCCCGACGATGCCAAGCCGTACAAGAGTTCGTATGACCCTCGCAAGTGGTTGCGGGCCGGCGAACAGGGCATCGTCGAGCGATTGGGTGAGGCGTTCCGCGATCTCGACTCGACCGGCAAGAGCCTTGCCGGGTAGTCAGCCCTCAGCCCGCGCGGATCCGTTAGTTGCTCAGGGGACGGATGACGAGTCCGGTCAGCAGTTTGGGTGTGAAGAACGTCGATTTCGGCGGCATCAGCATGGCTTCGTTCGCTGTACGACGGATTTCGTCGATGCCGGTCGGGCGAATCAATACCGCGCAGCCCGCAGCACCACGTTGTACCAGCTTGACCACTTCTCTGACGCCGTGTTGATAGGCGACGTCGACATCGGCGTCGCGCAACGTGTGCTCGAGTAACGCCCCATCGAGGTCGCGGACGGCATGGAAACGGCCTGGACGTGGGGTCAGCCAGGTGCCCGTGCCGTCGGTATCGACCAGGCACAACGCCCCCCGACGCTCGAGTTCACCGACGAATGAATCGTCGATGAGTCCGGCAGCGGAAGGTTCGAAATCGGGCGTGAGCAGTGCCAGCATCGTGGCGTGGTCTGTGCCTGGATAGACGCGGTGAATGGCGTCGATGCTCAGTTGATCGTCGACCAGTTCACCGACGTAGGCGAGCGTGAGATCCCATGGGCCGCTACCGGAGGTCGAGCGTCGTTCGTCGCGGTAGGTGCGACTGATGGCATAACGGTGATGCCCGTCGGCGATGAGCACTGGATGCGAGGAGATTGCCTGGGAGATGTTCGTCACCCGCTCGGCATCTGAGATCCGCTCGACGGTGTGGACGACCCCGTGTTGATCGGTGCACGAGCCGATCGCCTCACCGGGTGCCTGCAGCAGCGCGGTCAGTCCGGCGGTGAGTGAGAGCCCCCATACCGGCGACAGGTTCGCCTCGGTCGCTCGGGTGAGGTCGAGGCGGTCGGTCTTCGCTTTCGGGGTGGTTCGCTCGTGGGGAAGTACGCCTCCGGCACCCTCATCGACGACTTCGAGGGCGCCGATGACACCGACGGTTTCGCGACTGCGACCGTCACCAGAGGTGAAGCGCATGCGGTAGAGCGTGAATGTCGGCGTGTCATCTCGAACGAGCACCCCGTCTCGCTCCCAGACGGCCAGCAGCAACGCAGCCGACTCGTAGCGGTGCGGGTCGTCATCAGGACGGGGAATATCGACGCGCACGATGTTGGTGGGGTGGCGCTGCTCTAGCGCATCGACGTCGCCGGCGGAGAGCACGTCATAGGGTGGCGCGCTGACGAGACCCAGCGACAACTGTGGGGCATAGCGCAATGCGCGGAACGGTTCGAAGCGGGGCACCCCTACAGGTTGCCACTTAACGTGCCAGCATGGCCAGATGGTTGATACCGAACGCTCCACCGCCCGCAGTCACGACGACGACAGTGCGCCCGTGGTCCTGCTCGATCTCGATGGTGTGGTGTGGCTTGCTCATGAGGCAATTCCCGGTTCTGTCGACGCAGTCGCCTCGCTCCGGGCGGCAGGGCACCGGGTGCTGTTCGTGACCAACAACTCCGCTTCGACGGTGGAACAACAACAAGACGCACTCTCGGCCGTAGGCATTCCTGCGGCGGGCGACGTACTGACATCGGCGATGGCCGGTGCCCAATTGATCGAGCCGGGCGAACGGGTGCTCGTCTGTGGGGGACCAGGTGTGATGCAGGCCATCACCGCACGAGGAGGCCATCCGGTGCGAATCGACGACCCGACGGTGTTGGGTGGCAACCTTGCGGGGCGGTTCGACGTCGTGATGGTGGGTCTGCACCGTGACTTCGACTACAACGGGTTATCGAGGGCGACGGAGGCGATCCAAGGGGGCGCGCGGCTGATCGGTACCAACGACGACGCCACCTACCCGACACCGAACGGTCAGGTCCCCGGCGGCGGTGCCATCTTGGCGGCGTTCGTGGTGGCAAGTGGCGTGACCCCTGAGATCGCCGGCAAGCCCTACGCGCCGATGGCCGATCTTGTCCGCCGCGTCGTCGGACCAGAGCGAGCGCAAGCCGCGATAATGGTGGGCGACCGGCCGGAGACCGACGGGCTCTTCGCGACAACGCTCGGCTGCCGGTTCGCGCTCGTGTGGTCCGGCGTCACTGCCCGAGAGACTCAGGTCTTGCCCACCCCAGACCTTGCTGTGGCTGATCTCGCTGCCGTCGCGTCGTACCTCTGCGGCCGGGGTGACGCCTGATCCGGGTATCTGGCAGGTTGTGGTTAGGCTTGACGGATGAAGAAGAAGCAGAACCTCATCAAGAATCTGATTGACACTGGCGTGCAGTTCGCGGCCACTTCACAGGCCTCGGCGGAGCGTGTCGTTTCCGAACTTGTCGAAAAGGGTGAGATGCGTCGCAAGGATGCCGAACGGACGGTCCAGAAGTTGGTCGAGCGAAGCCGGTCGTCAAGCGACCAACTCCTCAGCTCGGTTCAATCCGAGGTGGCCAAGCAGTTCGGTCGATTCGCCGACCGGATCGATGCACTCGAGTCGCGCCTCGAGGAACTGGCTGGCAAGGCTGGCGTGAAGTCAACGGCGTCAACCACTACGACCACGTCGCCCGCCGCTCCAGCGCCCGCCACGAAGGCGCCAGCGAAGAAAGCACCCGCCACGAAGGCGCCAGCGAAGAAAGCACCCGCCACGAAGACGCCCGCGAAGAAGGCGCCAGCCACGAAGGCGCCCGCCACGAAGGCGCCAGCGAAGAAGGCGCCCGCCAAAGCAGCCGCGACGGGTTCTTCCGATGCGGTCAAGGTTGATGCGGAAGCGTCCACGAAGAGCTGATCCGTGTCTCGGCGCGCCCGCCTCGACGCCGAACTCGTGCGGCGGGGTCTCGTCTCCAGCCGCACTGAAGCAGCGAGAATGATCGAGCTGTGTCGGGTGCTGGTCAATGGCGCGGTCGCAGCCAAAGCCTCGCGGATGGTCGACCCCGCCGACGCCGTCGTGCTCCATGGTCCACCACCGCGTTTCGTCAGTCGCGGCGGGGAAAAACTCGATGCTGCGTTCGCCGTGTTCGGCCTGGATGTCGGCGGACTCGGAGCGCTCGATGTCGGCGCCTCTACCGGCGGGTTCACCGATTGCCTACTGCAACGCGGTGCTCGTCATGTGGTCGCGCTCGACGTGGGCCACGGGCAACTCCATCCGAAGATCCGTGATGACCCGCGTGTGACGGTGATCGAACGCTGCAACGTACGCGAGTTGGTAGTCGAACAGCTCCCAGAGCGCCCCGCTGTTGTCGTTGCTGATGTGTCGTTCATCTCGCTCGCCAAGGTGATCCCGGTGTTGACACGACTTGCTTGTCCTGGTGCCGACCTCGTACTGCTCGTGAAGCCCCAGTTCGAGGCCGGGCGACGAGAAGTGTCACGCGGGCAGGGAATCATCACCGACCCGGTTGTGCATAATCGTGTTCGCGAGGAGGTGGGGAATGCTCTTGTCCTGGCAGACTGCGACGTGCGCGGATGGACCGACTCACCGATCACTGGTGCCGAAGGGAACCGAGAGTTCCTCGTTCACGCCACCACCCTAGGCAGAGGTGCGCAGTGACCCGAGTACTGATCGTTGCCCATCAACAGCGAACCGAGGCCGCAGCCTTGGCGCACCTAGCGGTGCAGTGGCTACGCGATCATGGCCATCACGCGTGGCTCGGCGCGGCCGATGCCGAGGCACTGCTGCTCACCGAGTTTGCCGCCGACGACGCACCGGCGTCTGCCGACTTGGCAATCAGTCTTGGTGGTGACGGCACCATGCTGCGAGCGGTGCAGATGCTTGCGGGTGCTCCGGTTCCGATCATCGGGGTCAACGTCGGGCTGCTCGGCTACCTGGCCGAGGTGGAAGCCGATGGGCTGCTACCGGCCCTCGAACGATTCTTCGCGGGGCCAGACCCCGGTGCAGGCGACTGGCAGATCGAGCAGCGGATGATGGTCGACGTACTGATGCACCGAAGTGGCAACAGCACGGTCGAGCAGTGGTGCGCGCTCAACGAAGGTGTTCTGGAAAAGCAGGAGGCCGGTCACACGGTCCGGCTGGCCGTGAGCATCGATGGCGCCCCGTTCACGTCGTACGCTGCCGATGGGCTCATCGTCGCGACGCCCACCGGTTCAACGGCATATGCCTTTTCGGCGCGGGGCCCGGTTGTGTCGCCGCGTCATCGGGCGCTGCTCCTGACGCCGGTTTCGCCGCACATGTTGTTCGATCGCACGCTGGTGCTCGACCCCGATGAAGCAATCGAGGTCGAGGTGCTCGGTCATCGACCGGTTACCTTGTCCGTCGACGGGCAACGTGCCGCGAGCCTGTCCGAGGGCGACATGGTCGAGTTCCGCGCGTCGATAGCTACGGCGCGGTTCGTCCGGTTCGGTCGACGACGGTTCCATCAGATTCTGAAGACCAAGTTTGGATTGTCGGACCGCTGATGCTCCACGAACTCCACATCGAAGATCTCGGCGTCATTCGGTCGTTGGCCTTGGTGCTCGGCGACGGGCTCACCGTGCTCACCGGCGAGACCGGAGCAGGAAAGACGATGCTCGTTGAAGCGATCAGCCTGCTGGTCGGTGGTCGGGCCGACCCGTCCATGGTTCGGTCCGGTGCCAAAGAGGCTCGTGTCGAGGGGCGATTCGTTGTCGGCGACACCGAGCGTGTGCTCGCCAGGGTGATTCCGGTCGAGGGTCGCTCGCGGGCGTATGTCGATGGGCGCCTGGCCACGGTTGCCACACTCGCCGAGCACGGTGCCCGTCTCGTCGACATCCACGGCCAGCACGCCCACCAAAGCCTGCTTGCGGCGAGCACCCAACGTGCCGCTCTTGATCGTTTCTCCGGCGTCGATCTGGCCCCGTTGCGCGCCAGCAGGGCGCGTCTCACCGAGATCGATGCGTCGCTCGCAGCCCTTGGCGGCGATGCCCGAACGCGTGCCCGTGAGATGGATCTACTGGGGTTTCAATGTGGTGAGCTCGACGCTGCTGCACTCGATGATCCAGATGAGGAACGACAACTGCAATCCGACGAAGATGTGCTCGCCGACGCCGTGGCTCACCGCGAGGCGGCGGCAACGGCGGTGGCCGCACTCCACGATGATGGCGGCGCTCTCGATGTGCTGGGCGCATCCATTGCTGCGCTTGCTGGCCGCACGTTGTTCGAAGGTTTGCTCCAGCGATTGAAGGCGCTCAGTGTCGAACTCGCCGATGTCGCGGCCGATGTGCGCGGGCTTGCCGAGCGAATCGAGGAGGATCCAACTCGGTTGATGGATCTACGTGAGCGGCGTCAACTGCTGCGCAACCTGCGTCGCAAGTACGGCGATTCCCTCGCCGACGTGATCCACTTCCGTGACACCACTCGCGCTCAGCTACACAAACTTCAGGGTTATGAGCAATCGGTACGACAACTCGAAGAGGAGCGAACCACGGCCTTGGCCGAGGAGCGACACGCGGCGGCTGTCGTTGGCGCAAGCCGCCGTAACGCCGCAGCGGAGCTGGCGGCTGCGATCCAGCACCACCTTCATACGCTCGGAATGTCGCGGGCCGAATTGGTGGTCTCGGTCGGCGACGAAGATCCCGGTGACGATGTCGTGTTCCTGTTGGCGGCCAACCCAGGGTCCACTCCGTTGCCACTGGCCAAGGTGGCGTCCGGCGGAGAATTGGCTCGGGCGATGCTCGCACTTCGACTGGTGCTCATCGAGGCCCCCGACACGCTGGTGTTCGACGAGGTCGATGCTGGTATCGGCGGCAGCGCAGCCACGGCAGTCGGCATGGCACTTGCGGCGTTAGGCGACGAACATCAGGTGCTCGTCGTGACGCATCTTGCGCAGGTTGCTGCCGTTGCGAAGTCCCACGTTGCGGTGTCGAAGTGTGTGATCGACAACATCACCACCGCCGAGGCGCGCGTTGTGCACACTGACGACCGTGTCACCGAGGTCGCTCGGATGCTGTCGGGCGAACCGGACTCTGCCACGGCGCGGTCCCATGCGTCCGAGTTGTTGGTGGGCGGCCAACAACGACGCTCCGGGCGCCGCACCTGATGGCTGTTAGTCGTCTCGAGTTGCCGGTCACAGCTCGTGCTCGCACCGATGAACGCACGAAGGATCTCGTCAAACGACTCGAGCCCGGGGAGATCGCGGTCATCAACCATGCCGACGTTGATCTCGTGGCAGCGGGCTCGCTACTCGACGCTGGGGTCATCGCGGTCGTCAACGTCGCAGCCTCATTCACTGGGCGCTACCCGAATCTCGGCCCTCTCCAGATCGTACGCGCCGGTGTGGTGTTGATCGACGAGGTTGGACCTGCGGTCCTCGAACGCATCGCCGAGGGTGAGGTGATCACCATCGACGGCGATGAGATCATGGCCAATGGCGTTGTGATCGGGTCGGGGTGGCGGCGCGGCGAAGGCGAGTTGGTCGAAGCCGTCGCCGTTGCGCGTAGGCGCGTTGGCGAGCAACTCGAACTGTTTGCTGCCAACACGCTCGAATATCTTCGACATGAGCGTCATCTCGCGATCGACAGCCCCGATCTTCCCGACTCAACCATCGAGTTCAAGAATCGCCAAACCCTCGTCGTCGTCCGCGGTATCGACTTCAAAGAAGATCTCTTGGCGCTTCACCGTTCGGGGTACCTGCGCGAAGTACGTCCGGTGCTCATCGGTGTCGATGGCGGCGCTGACGCGCTCTGCAACCTCGGCTACACGCCCGACATCGTCATCGGCGACTTCGATTCTGTGAGCGAGTCAACGCTTCGCGGCAAGAGCGAACTCATCGTCCATGCCTACCCGGGCGGCCGCGCGCCTGGTGCCGAGCGTCTCATCGAGTTGGGTCTGCCATTTCTCCTGTTCGAGAGTGCAGGCACCAGCGAAGACATCGCGATGCTGCTTGCCTACGAGCGGGGAACTCAGCTGATCGTGGCTGTCGGAACACACAACTCGATGGAGGACTTCCTCGACAAGGGCCGCCAGGGCATGGCCTCGACGTTCTTGGTGAGGCTGAAGGTGGGCCGCCTGCTTGTCGACGCGAAGGGTGTCAACCACCTGTACCACCCCGTTGTGAAGGGTCGTGACATCGTGTTGTTCGTAGCCGCAATGGTTGCTTCGTTGGCACTCGTGGTGTCGGTCAGCGAGCCGATCCGGTTGTGGTTCCGCAGCCTGTGGTTGTGGACCCGTGCCCGAGTGGGGTGGTGACACCGAGATGATCAGCCTGCGCCAACACATTTTCAGTCTCGTCGCCGTTTTCGTGGCGCTGGCGATTGGTATCGCCGCCGGATCAACGGTCGTGCGCGGTCCGCTGCTCGACAGTACGCGGGCCAGGCTGGAGAGCGTGGAGCAACTCATCGAAACCGAGCGTGCCGAGAACAAGGTGCTCGCCGCCGAGGTGGAACAGATCGATGGGTACGCGGTCGATGGCCCTAGCGCGCTGTTGGCCACGAAGTTGGGTGGTTCTGCAGTTCTGCTGGTGGTCGCGGGCAACGTCGACGTCGGCGTGGTCGATGGTGTCGTCCGGTCGCTTTCGGTCGCGACGACGAACTTCATCGGAGAGATCCGTCTCGATCCGGTGGTTTTCGACCCCGCGCAAAGCATTCGAGTGGCCACCGGTGCGGGCCTCGGTCCTTCCGTAGGAGTCGACGTCGGCCGGCAGTTCGGTGTGTACGTGGCTGGCCTGATCGACGACGTGGGCGGGATGCTCACGTCGACCTCGCCGGCAGGCGTCGATGCGACATTGCTCAAGGATGTGTTCGGCGCCCTCGAAGACGCGGGGCTGGTTGATTTGCTGCATGTGGCATCGGACCCGTTGCACTCCGACCGGTTCGATCTGGTGGTCTTGACCGACCGGAATCTCGGCAGCGATCCGACCGCCGTGCTCGACGGTGTGTTGAGTCGCCCACCCGAGGCCGTCGCCAGGCCTGGCGTGCTCGTAGCCGAGGTCGGACGTATCGCCCAAGACAACGAAGCACCCGTACCGTCTTATGTCGCCACGATTCGCGACAACGGTCGATTGCGTGACGAGGTCAGCACCGTCGACAACGCCGAGACGTTTCTCGGCTGGGTTGGCATGGTGCTCGGGCTCGGCGCGGCCGAGCGCGGCGAGGTCGGCCACTACGGGTTCCGCGACGGTGCGGAACGAGTGATACCACCACCTGCATCACCACCTGCACTACGACCTGCACCATGACCGAGGTCGCCTCGGTGGACGATCTGTCGCCATCAGGGCGATTCGCTCGTGATGCGCTGGTTGTGACGGTCTGCACGCTGCTGTCACGGCTGACTGGGTTCGCGCGTGTGCTGGTGGCAGCGGCATGTCTTGGCGTCGGCCTGCTTGGAGATACCTACGCTGCCGCAAACACGATCCCGAATATCGTGTTCGAACTGGTGGCCGGCGGCGCGCTCCAGGCTGTGCTCGTACCCACATTCGTGGCCGCCCGACGATCGGGCGGTGATGAAGAACTGGGCCACGCCGCCTCGTCGGTCGCAGCGATGCTCGCGGTGGTGCTGGGGATGGTCGTCGTGGTCGGAGTCGTACTTGCACCCGTGATCAGTCGCGTGCTGGTGGCTAACGAATCTGACCCGGTCGTTGCCAGTGACAAGTCGAATCTTCTCACCCCCATGCTGATCGTGTTTGTCCCACAGGTGCTCTTTTACGGCATTGGCATGGTGTCGACCGCAGCACTGGCCGCACGTCGGCTCTTCATGGCTGCGGCGCTTGCGCCGGCGGTCAATAACGTGGTCGTCATCATCTGCTATCTGTTGTACCGACGAAGCCTGCACGGGTCGCCCCCGTCGCTGCACCTGTCACCATGGCAATTTGTTCTCCTTGCAGGTGGCACCACGCTTGCCGTTGTCGTGTTCACCGCTGTGCCGGCGGTCGTCTTGAGCGCGCATGGGGTTCGGTGGCGGCCCCGTTGGTCGCCCCGGTCGAATGCAGTACGGGCGCTCCGTGGGGCATTCGGATGGGCGATGCTTTCGGTGGGTGGCACGATCCTGCCGACTGCGGCTGCAATCGTGCTCGGATACGACGCCCCCGGTGGCGTCGCCGTGTTCGGCATGACGTTCGCGTTCTTTGTTCTCCCGCACGCGTTGGTGGCGGTACCCGTGGCTACAACGCTGGCACCACGCACTGCCGATGCGTTTCAGCGAGGTCAGGTCGAAGCGGTCCGCACCTTGATTGAGCGGTCGATGCAATTCGTCGTCCCGCTCCTACTCATCTCGGGTGCAGCGATGGTGGCGCTCGCTTGGCCGATCGGGCGGATCGCCGCGTCGTTCGGCCAGGCCGGAGCGCTCGGCGTGACGCCGATCGCCCACGCGCTTTCGGTATTCGGTGTCGGGATCCTTGGCTACGGCGTGGCCTTTACCATGACGCGCGTGTTGTTCAGCCTGGGCGACGTTCGTCGGGCATCGATCCTGGTGTCCGTCGGTGCAGTCGTCGGTGTGGCGGCAATGGCGCTCGCCGCTGCACTGTTTGCCGACCAAGATCGCGCTGCGGCGCTTGCATTGGGGTATGGCGTCGCCCAGGTGGTGTCGGCGGTACTGCTCACCTACCGTGTCCATCGGCTGGCCGGTGCTCCGTCGTGGCAGGCATCTGGCAGGCTGTTCGTTGTCTCTTTACTGTCTGCGCTTGGGGCGGGTGTGGCGATCAACGCTGCTCGAGCACTGTTCTACGACTCCGTAGCGGGTGCGGTAGCAGCAATCGCCACCGCTGGCGTCGGCGGAGTCGTGGTGTTCTTCGGGGTGCTCCTCGCGTTCGGAGGCGTGAAGCCGGCACTGCTTCTGGGACGGGGGCACCGCGATGTCTGATGCACGCTCCACGCAACACGCCGGGCGGCCTCGGCCCGTCACGATCCTTGCCGCCATCATGGGCGCAGTCACGGTGGTCGTCCTGGCCGTGGTCGCAGCAACGGCATCGTCGGGACCGAGCACCACAGCCCTCGGTATGGCCCGACGGGCCGTCATCGTCAGCATCCCTGGTCTGCAATGGCGAGACCTCGACGCGAGCGAGACACCGAATCTGGATGCACTGTTGCTCGGTAACGCGCTGCTCAGCGTGCGGACCGAACACGCCCGCACCTCTACGCTCGACGGCTACCTCACCCTGGGGGCAGGCAATCGTCTGGCCGTGGGACCCGGCGTTCGAGCGACACCCGGTACCGATGCAGGGTGCATCGACGTAGCGGAGGCCGCACGCGTGGCTGCCGCCGATCAACTGACCGGAGCTCAGCCCGGCGCTCTTGGCGACGCGCTCTCCGCAGCTGGCCGCACTACCGCAGTGTTCGGCGACCCCGTTGCGATCGCTACCCTGATGAAATCGAACGGCTGTGTCGACGCGTTTGCGGGCCCTGTCCCGGCGGTGCTGTCCGCCGATGTGAACGTGGTCGAGTACATCGGACTGGATGTGCGCTCCGATGGAGCGCAGCGGCTACAGACCCTGCTCTCAATCGACAAGGCAATCGGCCGGCTGATGCTGTCCGAGGACGATCTGGTGCTGGTCATTGCGCCCTCGGCGCCGGATGAGGCGTCGGAAGTCACGGTGGCCGGAGCGCGCAGTGCTCCGGGATTGCTGTCGTCGGGCACCACCCGTCGAGCCGGGTACGTCACCTTGCCCGACGTTGCTCCGACGGTGCTGTCGGCACTAGGTGTCGCGGTGCCAGCCTCGATGACGGGAACGCCGATCGTTGTTGACGGCGGCTCCGGCAGAGATGCCGAAGTCTCCGGGCTCGCCGACCTGTCGGAACGAGTTGCGTTTCGCGACAGCGCTGTCGGCCCGGTCAGCGTGGTGTACATCGTACTGAACATCCTGTGCGGACTCGCATTCGCGGCGCGGCGCGGCCGTATCGCCAGGGTGCTTGGGCCGATCGTTGCGGCCTACCCGCTCATCACGTTCCTCGCCGGCTACCTGCCCGTGCATCGGTTACCGCTCGACTTCGTCGTCGTGAGTATCCCGGTGATTTCTGCCACGGTTGCGGCGGTTGCTGTGGCGAGTTGGTCGCGGTGGGGGCGATGGGCGCCGACCACGGTCTTGTTCGCCCTGTTGTGGTTGGTGCTCATCGTTGACGTCGTCGCTGGTGGTTCGCTACAGATCAATACGGTGCTCGGTTACACCCCGACTATCGCCGGCCGGTTCCAAGGGTTCGGCAACCTGGCATCGGCACTGGTGTGTACGACCGCATTGTCCACCGCCGCGGCACCGATGATGTTCGTTGCGCCCGAAGCAGCGCCAGCGCCCGACTCCGTTGACACCGGTCCGCTCGCCGTGGCATCGATCCGGTGGTGGATGGCTTGGGTCGCGACCGTCACGGCGATCTGCGTCGCGGCACCGGTCTTCGGCAGTGACATGGGTGGCACGCTTGCACTCGTCCCCGCGATCGTCCTGGTTGCCGTGGGTGTTTCCGGGCGGCGGATCAGTGTACGGCGCGTCATTTCGGCCGCTGTGGCGGGGGCGGTCGTCGTGAGCGGGATTGCGGCGATCGACCTGGCCAGGCCAGCGTCGTCGCGCACACATCTCGGGCGATTCGCGAACACCTTGATCCACGGCGACGCGGGCCTGGTCATTCGCCGCAAGTTGCGTGGCAACATCGCCATTTCCACATCGAGCATCTGGTCGATACTCCTGCTTGGTGGCCTCGTGGTCGCAGCGGTCGGTGCATGGCGGTATCGACAACGGTTGTCCGTGGTCGTCGCCCGCGTTCGCGCGGCGAGAGTGTTTCTGGCCGGTTTCATCACACTCGTTGTACTTGGCTTCGCGCTCAATGACAGCGGCATCGCCATCCCCGCGGTCATGTTGGGCGTCGGCGTTCCTTGGATGGTGGCCGTGTTCGTCGAGCCGGTCAAACGCGTGAGGCAGTCGTGATCGGCGTTGCGGCATTTGCGGCCGGTGCTCTGGTGAGCGCTGCATTGTGGGCCGGCATGCGGCGGCAGTTCGCCGAGTCGACGGTGCTGGCCCGGTCGAACTACCGCGGGCACTCGCTTCCGGTCGCCGCCGGAATCGTGATCGTGCTCGCAGTGGTGCTATGCGGCGGCGTGTATGCCGTTGGCGTGGCTCTCGGCGGGGTGAGCGCATCCGAGGCCCGCCGTGGGGCCACGGTGCTCGGAGGGGTCGCTGTCGGGTTCGGGTTCATCGGTCTGGTCGATGATCTGTTCGGAGCTACTGGCACCAGGGGATTCGCTGGCCATCTCCGTGCGTTGCGTCACGGCGAGATCACGACCGGACTCGTGAAGCTGGTGTGGGGCGTGCTGATCGGCGTCACGTTGGTGCCGGGTGACGTCGAGCAGGTGGTGAGGGCAGGACTGCTCATCGCCGCCGCGTCGAATGTTGGCAACCTGTTCGACCGGGCACCCGGCAGGACGATCAAATTCGGGCTGGTCGGTGCGGTCGTGATCGGCGCTGCGGGTGCGCCGGTCTGGCATCTCACCGGTCCACTCGTCGTGCTTGGCGCCGGAGCCGGTTTGCTGGTGGCCGACCTCCGTGAGCAGTGCATGCTGGGCGATACCGGTTCGAACGTTCTGGGAGCTGCCGTCGGGTGGGGTCTTGTCATTGCCCTCGGCCCGACCGGGCAGTGGATTGCGCTGGCGGTGATGGTTGCACTCAACGTGGCCAGCGAGTTCGTGAGCTTCACACGGGTGATCGATGGTGCCACTCCGCTGCGGTGGGTCGACCGTCTCGGAACGCTCCCGCAACGATCTGCATCGTCGGGTAGATCCTCGACCCAGAGTTGAGGGGTATCCGCACCGGCGAGGGGGTCACCGCGATACATTGTGCTCCCGTTGTTGATTCGCCTACAGCGGAGGTTGAGCGTATGCCCAAGCACATTTTCGTCACCGGGGGCGTTGCCAGCGCTCTGGGCAAGGGCCTCACTGCGTCGTCGCTCGGTCGCCTGCTCAAGATGCGTGGCCTGCGGGTCACCATGCAGAAGTTGGATCCGTACATCAACGTTGATCCTGGCACGATGAACCCGTTCGAACACGGCGAAGTCTTTGTCACCGACGACGGCGGCGAGACCGATCTCGACCTCGGCCACTACGAGCGGTTCATCGATGAAAACCTCGGCCGTAACTCGAATGCCACCACCGGGTCGATCTATCAGGCTGTGCTTGCGGCCGAACGGCGCGGTGACTATCTCGGTAAGACCGTGCAGGTCATTCCGCACATCACCGATGAAATCAAGCGCCGCATCAATCGGCTTGCCACCGACGATGTCGATGTGGTCATCACCGAGGTCGGCGGCACGGTGGGCGATATCGAGATCTTGCCGTTCCTCGAAGCGATCCGCCAGTTCCGCAAAGAAGCGGGTCGCGACAACGTCTGCTACATCCATGTCACGTTGGTGCCGTTCATCGGTCCGGCAGGCGAGCAGAAGACCAAGCCGACGCAGCACTCCGTGACGGAGCTGCGTAGCCGCGGCATTCAGCCAGACGTCATCGTCTGCCGCAGCGAAGAGCCGCTGAGTTCCAACTTGAAGCGCAAGATCAGCAACCTGTGCGATGTCGACGAGCGAGCCGTGGTCAACGCGGCCGATGCCCGAAACATCTACGAGCTGCCGCTGATCCTCAACGATGAGGGCCTCGACACCATCGTCTGCGAGGTGTTGCGCATCGACGCGCCGGTCGATCTGAGCCCGTGGAAGGCCCTGGTCGCGAAAGTCGAGGCCGCGACCAAGCCGGTCCGCATCGGTCTGATCGGCAAGTACATCAGTCTTCCCGATGCCTACCTGTCAGTCGTCGAAAGCCTCAAACATGCCGGGTTCCACCATGGTGCAGCGGTCGAGATCGACTGGATTCAGGCCGAGGATGTCGAAGGCCTACTCGCCGCAGGTCGGCTACACGATCTCGACGGGATGGTCATTCCAGGCGGATTCGGTGAGCGCGGATTTGAAGGCAAGATCGCCGCGGCTGGATACGCCCGCGAGAACCTCATTCCGTGCCTCGGAATTTGTCTCGGATTGCAGGCCATGACCGTGGACTTTGCCCGCAACGTGTTGCGGATGACGGGTGCCAACTCGACCGAGATGGACCCCACCACGCCGTATCCGGTGATCGACCTGATGCACGATCAGCGTGACATCTCCGACAAGGGCGGTACCCAGCGTTTGGGCGCCTACTACGCCATCCTCGAAGCCGGAAGCGTGGTCCACCGTGCCTACGGCGAGCCGGTCGTCAGCGAGCGGCACCGCCACCGGTACGAGTTGAATGCCTCGCTCAAGGCAAAGTTCGACGCGGCTGGCCTGCGGTGTAGTGGTGTCTCGCCCGACCGGCGGCTCGTCGAGTTCATCGAGTTGACCGACCACCCGTTCTGGGTCGGCACCCAGGCTCACCCGGAATTCAAGAGCCGGCCGGATCGTCCCCATCCGCTGTTTCGTGAATTGGTCGGTGCTGCTCTCGATGTGCGCGCCGCCCGCGATGCCGCCGCTGCGGTCAGTCCCGCCGATTTCCAGCCGAAGATTGCACCATCGCACATCTCGACACCGGTCAGTGCTCCGTCGCAGTCCTCGTCGGTGGCCTGATCCGGTACCGCCGTCGCACGAGATGAACGGCTTTACGCACCTCGACGACCGTGTGGTCCACCAGGGCTATATCTGGCACGTCGCCGTGGCGAGGTTTGAGTCGCCCGACGGTGACGTGTTCGAGCGTGACGTGGTGCGCTCGCCTGGTGCGGTCGCTGCAGTGCCGTTGTTGTTCGATGCGGAAGGGAACGCTTCGGTTGTCTTGGTGCGTCAATACCGGGCCCCGTTCGATGAGCTGGTACTCGAGATTCCGGCCGGCATGCGTGACGTGCCGGGCGAGCCCACCGAGGTGACCGCAGCACGAGAACTGATCGAAGAGGTCGGGATGCGGGCCGGCTCGTTGCAGCCACTCACCAATTTCTACCCGTCGGCCGGTATGGCCGATTCCATCCTGTATCTGTACCTCGCCACCGATCTCGAACCGGTGGAGCGCGAGACGCATGGGCCGGAGGAGAAGCATTCCGAAGTCGTCCACCTGCCGTTGGCTACAGCGCTGGCGATGGTCGACAATGGCGAGATCCGCGATGCCAAGACCATTGTGGGGTTGCTGTTGGTCGAACGCAGACTGCGCGACGCCGACCGGCATCGATGATGCCGCCAGCAGACCGGATCACGTCGGACGCGGCAGTGCTTCCGATCGAGGCGGAGGAGTTTCTGGCGTGGATGGCGACTGAGCGGGGGCGGTCGGTCAACACGCTGGCGGCCTACCGGCGCGATCTTCGGTCGTACGCGGGTTGGCTGGCGACCCATCACCGGTCGCTCGACACGGTCTGTACGGCCGATCTCGACCGGTTCACCGGTGAACGTCGCGGCCTCGTTGCGCCAGCAAGTGTGGCCCGCCAACTCGCCGCAGTTCGGATGCTGCACCGGTTCCTCGTGGAGGAGGGTCTGCGCGTGGACGACCCGACAGCGGCGCTCGACGGCGTGAGGGTGCCAGCCGGGTTGCCGAAGCCATTGTCCGAACAGCAGGTCACCAGTCTGCTCGACGCCGTGGTCGGTAACGACCCGGTCGCCTTGCGTGATCTGGCGATACTCGAGTTCCTGTATGCCACGGGGGCTCGGATCAGCGAGGTGTGCGGGTTGTCGTTGGGTGATCTGGATCTGGTCGAACGAGTCGCGCGGTTGTACGGCAAGGGCTCCAAGGAGCGCTTGGTGCCGTTCGGCCGCGGAGCTGCGGCGGCGCTTGGGCAGTGGTTGGGCCCGAACGGTCGGGCGCTGATGGAACCCGATCGGTGGGCGAGACGAGGTGATGCCGAGGCGGTGTTCTTGAACAGTCGCGGCGCGCGACTCGCTCGCCAGGTCGGTTGGGCCGTCGTCAAGAAGTATGGCGAGCGCGCCGGGATCGCCGCCGCCACGCTCTCGCCGCACGTGCTGCGACATTCGTGCGCGACCCATCTGCTGGATCATGGTGCCGATCTGCGTATCGTGCAGGAACTGCTCGGCCACGCGTCGGTGTCGACGACGCAGGTGTACACCAGGGTCAGTCAGGAGCGCCTGATCGCGGTCTATCGCCAGGCCCATCCGCGGGCGATGGGGCGTCGGCAGTGACGGCCGGCCAGAACGTCCGCCACCTCGCGCGACGGTTTGTCGGTTCACTCTCACGCCGGGCGCCATCCGCGGCGGATGTCACGTGGGCGACCGAATTCCTGCTGCCGGCTGAAGACGCGTTGTGGCACCGTCTCGGTCATGCCGACCAACGCCACACCGTGGCGGTGGCAAGGCGGTTCGTTGAGCTGAGCCCGGCTGCGTCGCGTGCAGAGGTGGCTGGCGCGCTGCTGCACGACATCGGCAAGCTGGAGTGCGGATTGGGAACGCTGTTGCGGGTGGTCGCCACGATCGTCGGCCCGCACACCACACGGTTTCGGGCCTACCATGCCCACGAATCGATCGGGGCGCACATGCTACGCGACGCCAGCTCCGACCCAGTAACGATCGATCTGGTGCTCGGCCGCGGCCCGGCCGCCGACTATCTCCTGGCCGCCGACAATTACCGCTGACTCGCTCATCACTCGACTTTTGGCGCTGCGTTGTTGCCAACAGCAACCCAACGCTAAACGTCAGCCGATCACGCGGTCGTAGCGGAACTACTTCTGCCTCTTGGCCTTCTGCAACTTGTTCGGTGACTCGGGCCGCTTGGCAGGGTGCATGTCGACACCGGCCTTCATCGCTTCCTTGGACGGCCCATCCGCGGTGTTCATCTCGTCGAACTTGGTGCTCTTTCCCGCTTCGGTCTTCTTCTTCAACTTGGGGGTCACGAACTTGGCATTGTCTGTCTGGTGAACGCTCACGACCACGGTGTCGCCTTCCTTCGCGGCGCCGTCGATGACAAACGTTGCGCCGGGAAGTGTGGCAACTTCGACTTCCCACTCGTTGAATGAAAGATCGGAGATGTCGCGCCCGTTGGTCAAGTGAATCTTCCAGAGCACCTTCCTGCCCAGACTAGGTTTGCCCCCTTCGCCAATTTTTCCCAAGGACTCCGTTTTGGCAAACTGCTCGGCCACAGATCTCACCTTGGAGTTGCTCGCAACAGCCTCTTTCGACGGCATTTTCTGAATCGGTTTGAAGTTCTCCGCCGACTTGGCAGCGAACGGGTTGAGCTTGCTCGTCGACTTCCCCTCGAACTGTTTATTAAATTTTTCGTGCGACATGAACTCACCACGCCATACGTCACCATTGTACACCGGTAGTTTCGACATGGCCTGGACGAGAACGCCGGCATGACGCGACCCCTCCGCGTGCCTCCTATCAAGCTTTTCATTTCGTTCGTTCAGCTTGTGAACGCGAGCGGCGGTTAGGTCTTGATCCTCATCGTCGCGGGTCTTTGCTCCTTGAAGTCGACCGGGCAACAACTTGTTGTACGCAACTTTGCGAGCGTCAGCTGGATACTTCTTCTGGTACTCCTTGGCTGGCAACGTGGCAAGATCTCGCTCCCGGATCTCGCGTGCTCTGCCGACGTCAGAGATCGTTTCCTTATTGTCGGGCTGGTCCGGATAACGCGCGGTCTCTTCCTGCAACTGGGCCGTATAACGGTCTTTCTCTTCTTGAGTCTGGTTCGGCTTGTCGGTTAAGTTGTCCTCGGGCGTGGCCCCAACTTTGTCGGGTGCCGTTCGCATCCAAGACCGCTTGTTTGCGGTTGCGGGATTGATGTACTGGTAATCACCCACAGTGAAGGTGATGATCGCCGCGATTTCGCCCCTCGACAAGCCGAGCCTCAAGCCCGCTTCGACCCCGTCAACAGACCGTTGGTCCCTCCCCTCCCCAGTCCCGGTTCCTATCGCTCCATCATTGAAGGCCTGATTTCCTGCACTTTTGCTCAGTTCTTTGTATCGGTCGAACGTGGCGTTGCCTTCGTCGTCCTGCCCCGACTGCCGACCGGCTGTCGTGCCTTCGGCGAAGTAGGCCTCGGTGTCCAATCTCTTTGCCTCTTCGACAAGTCGCTCGTCCAAGATGAGCTGTGCTTCGGCCTTGATTCCACAGAGCGAGGCGAATTGGTTTGGGTACTCCTTGCCAAGTTCCTGGCCGGACTGGCTGCTCACCTTTGGCAATCTCGACAGAATGTTTTCGACTGCGGCAACGATCAGTTCCGCTGACCGCTGTCCATCGGCATTGCCCCGTGTGTGGTTCTTGGCCACCTTGGTGATCGCGCCCCAGAGCGTAGTGATCTGCTTTTCGAGGTCGTACAGGGTCACGAGCTCTGCCGAACTCGAGCCGTCGAATGCTTGCTGGGCGCCTTCCGATGCCGACAACTCGGGCTGTTTGGCACCTTTGTCTTTCTTACTGCCACGACGTTGAATCGATCTCGCCGCGAGACCGTCGCCGTGTTGCATCACATGGCCGAGTTCGTGGGCGAGTACATCGTTACCGGCCGTTGTTCCGGGTTGGTAGGACCCCTGGCTGAAGAACACGTCGGAGCCGACCGTGAAGGCCTCCGCTTGCAGCGAGGTGCTCAACTGATCGGCCTCGGCCCCGGTATGGATCCGGACACCCCCGAAATCGCGACCCGACTGCCGCTCGACAGCACGCTGCATGTGTGATGGCAACGAACGCCCAGAGCCCGCCGCCCGGATCCGTGACTCGATCTCGACACTGACCGGCGAACCACCGAGAGGGTCCGCACCGGGTGGCGTCGAACGTCGCACCATCGTCGGTCGAGTAGAAAGATCGTTCAGCAGTTGGTCGGCGAAGCGATCGGCATCGGCTTCGGCAGGGTCGTCGGCGCGACCGACGCGTAGCGATGACGCCCGAGCCTTCCGAGCATCGTTGGCGTGATCGTGGATGCCTGTTCGAGTCAGGCGTCGCTGAACCTGCATCGCGCCACCCTACTGCATCGCGCCACCCTACTGCATCGTTACATGAGCTTTGGCGTTGGGTTGTTGTCAACAGGCTGTCGCAAAATGTTGCTTGGTGGTGCGCCGCAGGGCCGTAGCCGTGAGCACCGCCACAACGAAGGGGTGGGTGAGGCGAAACCGTCCGACCCTTGGCGTTGGGTTGTCATTGACAGGCTGTCGCAAAATGCGGGTGGGGTTGGCGGTACCGGGTCCCGATCCCGGCCGTGCTGTCGCGCTGCAGCGTGAACGTTCGTTGTATGACAGGTGGGCGTGGTGGAAGTCTGGATCAGCGACCACGACGGCTGTGCGGGCAGAGTCGCGTCGACTT
>JANYDH010000098.1 GCA_025359865.1 Actinomycetes bacterium
CGTTCTCCGCGTCCACCGCAGCGGGCCGCCGGTCCGGGTCTTGGTCCACATCGGACAGTCTACCAACTAGCGCGCGGACAGTGGTGGACTTGCACGCGGACCGCGCGATCCACTGGTCACAAACTGTTTTCGGGCACCTGAACAGTTACGAGAGCTACAGCATTTACTGGAGGGTCTCGCGAACTTGCCGCGCAATCTCGAGGTCCTCCCGTAAGGTCACAACAAGGATGCGGGCGGGGCTGGGGTCCGTCGAGATGTCGAGGTCGCCGGACGCGATGCGGTTGCGGGCCGGGTCGATGGCGAGCCCGAGGAATCGGAGTCCGTCTGTTGCTGCGGACCGTACGGTCGGTTGGTGTTCGCCGATCCCGCCGGTGAACACGATGATGTCGAGGCCGTCGAGTGCGCTGGCCATGGCTGCGATCTCGCGGCGCAGTCGGTGGGAGTGGACGGCGAATGCGAGACAGGAGTCGGGGTCGCCTCGCTCGACTCCGGCGACGACGTCGCGCATGTCTCCGGAGCCACCGGCAAGTCCGGCGAGTCCGGCGTCGGGTTCGAGTCCGTGGGCGATCTCGCCGAGCGACAGGTGGCCGTGCTGGAGGAGCCACAGTAGGAGGCCTGGGTCGACGGAGCCGGCGCGTGTGGCCATGACGAGGCCTTCTAGCGGTGTGAATCCCATCGTCGTGTCGACCGACCGCCCGCCGAGCACAGCACAGAGTGAGGCTCCGGCACCGAGGTGGCAAGAAACGATCCGGAGGTCGCTGATTGGTTGTCCGACGAGTTCGGCGGCCCGGCGGGCGGCCCAGGCGTGGGAGAGGCCGTGGAAACCGTACCTGCGCAGCGGCCACCGATTCCTCCATGCCGCCGGCAGGGCATAGGTACTGGCTGGGGCGGGCATTCCTGCGTGGAACGCAGTGTCAAAGCAGACCACAGCACGTACGCCGGGCAATACCGCAGGTACGGCTTCGATGGCGGACAGCGCGCGTGGCTGGTGCAATGGTGCGAGGCTCGTCAGTCCGGCGATGCCGCTGAGGACTTCGTCATCGATCCGGATGGCGCTCGTGAAGCGGCCGCCGCCGTGGACGACCCGGTGACCGACGGCATCGATGTCTGCGAGGCCGTGCAGCCATTCGCGAACACCGTTCGCTTCGGCCGATCCATCCCACGGGTCGAGGTCGAACGTGGCCTCGATCTGGTCATCGGCGGTCACGAGGCGCAACTTGAGTGTGCTTGACCCGGCGTTGACTGCGAGAACCCGCATCAGCCGGGCCATGTCCAGTCGGCAACCTCTGGCATGTCCTCGCCGTGATCGCGGGTCCAGGCTCGGGCTCGAGAACGTCGGTCGACCATTTCTTGGCGGAGATGGACGGCGTGTGGTGCGAGGCCGGGGGTTCGGTCGATGACGTCCATCACGAGGTGGTACCGGTCGAGGTCGTTGGGCATGACCATGTCGAACGGGGTTGTGGTGGTGCCTTCTTCTTTGTAGCCGCGAACGTGGATGTTGGAGTGGTTGGTGCGCCGGTAAGTGAGCCGGTGGATGAGCGATGGGTAGCCGTGGTAGGCGAAGATCACTGGCTTGTCGATGGTGAACAGGGCGTCGAAGTCGGTGTCGGTGAGACCGTGGGGGTGTTCGTTGGCGGGTTGGAGGCGCATCAGGTCGACGACGTTGAGGACCCGCAACCGCAGGTCGGGCAGATGACGGCGAAGCAGGTCGGTTGCGGCGAGGATCTCGAGCGTCGGGGTGTCGCCCGCGCAGGCGAGGACGACATCGGGTTCGTTGCCGTTGTCGGTGCTGGCCCATTCCCACACGCCGAGGCCGCGGGCGCAATGATCGGCGGCCTCGTCGGGGCCGAGCCAGTCCAGGGTTGGTTGTTTGCCAGCGACGATGACGATGACGTTGACGTAGTTGCGGCTGCGGAGGCAGTGGTCGGCGGTCGACAGCAGCGTGTTGGTGTCGGGTGGAAGGTAGACGCGGATGACGTCAGCCTTTTTGTTGACGACGTGGTCGATGAAGCCCGGGTCTTGGTGGGGAAAGCCGTTGTGGTCTTGATGCCAGACGTGGGACGTGAGCAGATAGTTGAGGGACGCGACTGGGCGTCGCCATTCGATGTCACCGGTGACCTTGAGCCATCTGGCGTGCTGGTTGAACATGGAATCGATGATGTGGATGAACGCCTCGTAGCAGGAGAACAGGCCCTGGCGTCCCGTCAGTACATAGCCCTCGAGCCAGCCCTGGCAGAGGTGTTCGCTGAGGACCTCCATGACCCGCCCGTCAGTGGCGAGATGGTTGTCTGATGGTAACGTGTCGGCCAGCCAGGCTTTGCCGGTCACGTCGTAGACAGCGCTGAGCCGGTTGGATTCGGTTTCGTCGGGGCCGAAGATGCGAAAGTTCCGGTCGTCGGTACTCAGCCGCATGACGTCACGCAGCAGTCGTCCGAGAGCGCGGGTCGGTTCGGTGCGCGTCCCTCCAGGCGCGAGCACCTCGACTGCATGGTCGCGCCAGTCGGGCAGTGCCAGGTCGGTGAGGAGGGTGCCTCCGTTGGCGTGGGGATTGGCACTCATTCGCCGCTGCCCGACTGGTGCCAGCGCGGCAATGTCCGTTGCAGGTCGTCCGTCGTGGTCGAACAGTTCGTCCGGGCGGTAGCTGCGCAGCCACCGTTCCAGTTCGGCGAGGTGGCCTTTCGGAGCCTGTGCCGTTGCGCGCGGCTGTCTGGATGTCGGCGATGTGGTCGCAGATGGTGTCGAGCGTCGTCGCCATCTGCCGGTGCATCGTCGCGGGGTCATCGCCCTCAACTCGGTAAACGGTGTGCACGTAGCCTTCGAGGAGTTTGGTGAGTTCGTCGTCAGGGATACGCGCGAGCACAGTGTGGTTGGCGATCTTGTAGCCGTTCAGGTGCAAGATGGGCAGCACGGCACCGTCGTGGACGGGGTCGAGGAACTTGTTGGAGTGCCAGCTCGCGGCTAGTGCGCCGGTCTCGGCTTCTCCATCGCCGATGACACAAGCGACGATGAGGTCGGGGTTATCGAACGCTGCTCCGTAGGCGTGGGCAAGTGAGTAGCCGAGCTCGCCGCCTTCGTTAATTGATCCGGGTGTTACCGGTGCCGCGTGGCTGGGGATGCCACCCGGGAAGGAGAACTGGTGGAACAGCCGCTGCATCCCCGATACGTCGAGGGTGACGTCGGGGTAGGTCTCGGTGTATGTGCCTTCCAGCCAGGCGTTGGCCACGACAGCGGGCCCGCCGTGACCTGGCCCGGCCACGTACAACATGTTCAGATCGCGGGCGCGGATAAGACGGTTCAGGTGGGCGTACACGAAGTTGAGGCCGGGTGTTGTGCCCCAGTGGCCGAGCAGTCTGGGCTTGACATGATCGGTGGTGAGTGGAACGGTCAGTATCGGGTTGGCGAGCAGGTAGATCTGTCCGACGGACAGATAGTTGGCGGCGCGCCACCATCGGTCAAGCGTCGCTAGGTCGTCTCCGGTGGTGTGGGCACGGAATGCGTCGTCAATCATCAGAGTCCTCCTTGGGCAATTTTTGGGCGTATGAGAGGTCGTTCCGGCAGCGCTGGGTGTGACTCGTATGCGCAGGCGAGGGCTGAGCAGAGAACGGCACAGAGCTCCTCGGCGATGCGGTCGCGGCTCAGCCACGCGCCGGCGCCGAAATGAACCGCAGCCTGGCGGTAGGCAGGATCGGGCTCAGGGCCGATGACGACGACCCGTGCAAGCGCGAACGTAGGGGGTAGCTGGCGACGAACCGTCGCGACGTCGGCGGTGTCGACGATCACGAGGTCGGGTTGCGACGAGGCAGCGTCGTCGAGTTCCGAGAGGCTTCCGATCGCTGAGACAGTCCAGCAGCCATGGTCACGTTGCAGGAGTTCAACGATAAGGGCCCGCATCGCGCGGTGGGCGACGACGAGCACGACGTTCGGCCGGTAGGTCGACGCGGCACACACGTCGGCGCGCAATGTCGTCATCCTCCTATTCTGCGACCCTACGGCGGATGGGGCATCCGCGCTGACTACGGAGCGGTGCTTCGGCAGGTCACGGATTGGCTTCGTCGTCGAGCAGTCCGGCCTCCTTGGCGCGGCGGACCAGTTCGGCGCGGTTGCGGACGTTGAGCTTTTGGTGGATGTGGGATCGATGGGTCTCGATGGTACGCACCGACACATACAGCCGCTGACCGATCTCGGCATTGGTGAGCCCGAGCGCCATCATTCGCAACACCTCCAGTTCGCGGTCTGACAGCTCGCCGCCGGGTCCGCCGAGTCGGGCGGGCGCAGCGTCAGGCGCGAGCAACGCGGCGCCCAAGCTCGGATGCACATATTGCTTCCCTCCCGCCACCTGTCGAACGGCTTGGACCAATTCGATGTCGGCGGCCTCCTTGACGAGATAGCCAGCCGCGCCGGCCTCGAACGCCCGCCGCAGGTAGGCGATGTCATCATGGACGGTTAACACGAGCACCCGGGTCGCCGGGCTGACCCGGATCACCTCGGCAGTCGCGTCGATCCCGCTCCCGTCTGGCAGACCGAGATCCATCACGAACACGTCAGGTAGGCAGGTGCTAGCCACGGCTACCGCCTCTTTGACACTGCTGGCCTCCCCGACCACCTCGAGGTCGTCCTCGGCGTCAAGGATTTGTCGCAGACCGCTGCGCACGACGCCATGGTCGTCGCACACCGCGACCCGCACGACATCAGGCAAGGGGAAGCTCCAGCAGGACAGTCGTGCCAGTGCCCGTCGTCGACGATAGTTCGACCGTTCCGCGGACGAGCTCGGCCCGTTCGGCCATGCCTTTCAGCCCGAGATGCCCACGCGTCGGTACAGCGTCGATCTCGAAGCCAACACCGTCGTCTTCGACGAGAGCTCGTACCCGCCCTTCGGCGACAATCACCGTGATGCTGGCGGTGGCAGCACCGGCGTGGCGAGTGATGTTGGTCAGTGCTTCCTGGACGACCCGGTAGACGACGGTCTCGATCTCGGGTGGCAGCCTGTCTGCGGCGAGGCCGTGGGCGGCAAACGCGACCGTGGTGTCGCCGCGGGCGGTCACATCCTGCGCTAGTCGTTCAAGGGCTGGTACCAGTCCGACGTCGTCAAGGACGGTAGGCCGCAGATCGAAGGCCAGTTTGCGGGTCCGGCGCAGGGCTTCGGCGACGAGCTCGCGAACGTCGTCGGTGCGCTGGCGGACATCGTCGAGAGCGACCTCGTCGCTGGCCAGCGAGGATTCGACGAGCCGGAGGCCGAGTAGCACCGAGGTCAGGGCCTGGCCGACATCATCGTGCAAATCGCGTGACACACGGGCGCGTTCGGCCTCCTGTGCGTTGAGGATCTCACCGAACATCTCGCGTTTGAACGCGGCCCGCTCAGTCGCTGCGGCAAGATCGGCGACAGCGTCGGCGCGGGCGCGCTCTGCCTGCACGAGTCGAGCGCTGTCGATCGCTCCGACCGCAAACGCGGCGAAAGCGACCACGAGGGCCTCGTCCTGATCGGCGAAGGGCTCACCGTCGGCCTTCTCGGTCAGGTACAGGTTGCCGTACCGTCGGCCGCCCCTGCCGACCGGTACGCCGAGGAATGTCCGCATCGGCGGATGATGTGGAGGGAACCCGCCTGACCGGGCGTCTGCACCCAGGTCTGTGAGCCGGATCGGTCCGTTGGCGACGATCACCTCACCAAGTAGGCCATGCCCATCGGGAAGGCTCCCGATGCGGGCCGTTGTGTCATCGTCCACTCCATGGTGGATGAATGTCTCGATCGCACCGGCCTCGTTGTAGATCCCAAGTGCGGCGTACTTCGCCTCGGCGATCGTGGCCGCGCCCGCCACGATTCGCCGCAGTACCGTATCCAACTCGTGCTCACCGGACAACACCAGCACCGCCTCGAGCAGCGTCTGAACCTTGAGTGGCCAGCCAGCAACACCGCCTTCGAAATCCTGCGTCGTCGTCGGTGGCAGCACTGACACAGTGTAGTAGTACCCGGTGTGCGGGAGAACCACACCGCCACTCCGGGAAAGTTCCCGCGAGACTGCGGTGAGTCGGGTAAGAAGTCAACGGTGCATCAACTCGGTCATCCTTCAGAGCCATCATTGCGGCGAATCCTTTCGCCGATCCTCGGCCTTCCAGCCGGAGCCACTGCAGTAGCACTTGCAGTTGCAGTGCAAATTGCCCGCACGCGAAGGGTTCGGCGGCGCATCGCGTGGGCGGTCGGCGCAGGTGCGTCGTACGACGGAGCATTGCATGCCCGCACCCTCGGTGACGGCACGGTTGGTGTGTTGCTGCTTCACGGCCTGGGCGGGTCGAACGCATACTGGGGGGCCGCCTACGACACCCTCGCAGGAAGCGGGCGGCTCATCGTGCCCGACCTGCTCGGCTTCGGATCGTCGCCCCGCCCGTCGACGGGTTACACAGCCTCAGACCACGTCGACGCGCTAACAGCCCTTCTCGACGAACTCGGTGTTACGGGGCCGATCGTTGTCGGCGCCCACTCCTTCGGCTGTCTCGTGGCGCTCGCGCTTGCGCAACAGCGGCCGGATCTGGTTGCAGGAGTCGTCGGGTTCTGCCCGCCGCTGTATCCCGACGAGGCCACCGCACGCGAACGCGTTGCCGGTCTCGGCTGGCTCGAACACCAACTCGCGAGCGACGGGCCGTGGGCTGAGATCTCGTGCCGGTGGGTGTGCAAGCACCGTGGTGCCGCCGCGGTCGTCGCCTCACTCGTGCGGCCAGGCTTGCCCGGTGTCATCCGTCGCGATGGGGTCCAGCACAGTTGGGCGTCGTATTCACAGTCGTTTCGGCAGGTGCTCGCTTCAGCCGAAGCCAGCCGATGGCTGGCGAACATCCACGTTCCGGTCGAGCTCGTCGCCGGAACCGAAGATCCGGTCACGGACCTCACCTATCTCCAGCAGTTGGCCGAGAAACTGCCGCACGTCACACTCAACATTCGATCCGGTGCCGACCACGACCTGCCCCTGACCAATCCGAGTGACGCTGTCACTGTGATCATCCGCGCTGCAGACGTGCTCGGTCGCTTCCGCGCTGCGGGCGACCCGAAGCCAGGTTCCGTAGCCGGTACCGATGATGCCGTGCCTTGACCAGGCCACAATTGTGGTCATGAGCACGACGACGCGGTCACCCCACGACGCGATGGGTCACGGTGGGCATGCGGGGATGTCGATGGCGTCGACGGTCGGCGACATGCGTCGACGTTTTCTGGTCGCCGCTGTGCTGTCGATTCCGATCCTGTTGTGGTCACCGATCGGCCGCGATGTCCTCAACTTCAATGTGAGCGCACCGTTCGGGCTCCGCGACGACATCTTCCAGCTGATCTTGAGCATCCCGGTCGTGTTCTGGGCGGGTTGGATCTTTTTCGACGGCGCTGCGCGGGCGCTGCGGGCGCGCACGCTGGACATGATGGTCCTGGTCGCGGTCGCCGTCGCCGCCGGGTGGTTGTACTCGCTCGTGGTGACTCTCACCGGTGGCGGCGAGGTCTTTTACGAGGCCGCCTCGGTGTTGGCAACGTTCGTTCTGCTCGGCCACTGGTTCGAGATGCGCGCTCGCGGCGGCGCCAACGAGGCAATCCGTGCCCTCATCGATCTCGCACCACCCAAGGCCACCGTGCTACGCGACGGCATCGAGGTCGAGATACCGACTGCAGAGGTCGCTGTCGGCGATCTGCTGTTGATCCGCCCGGGCGCGAAGGTGGCCGTTGACGGGGTGGTCGAAGACGGTGACAGCGATCTCGACGAGTCGATGGTGACCGGCGAGAGTCTCCCGGTCCACAAGACGTCCGGCGATCAGGTCATCGGCGCAACTCTCAACACAACCGGCACGCTCCGCGTCCGCGCGACCAAGGTCGGCGCGGACACGGCATTGGCCCAGATCGTGAAGCTGGTCCAGGAGGCACAGAACTCCAAGGCCCCCGGCCAACGTTTGGCCGACCGGGCCGCATTCTGGCTCGTGTTCGTCGCTCTGCTCGGCGGCGCTGTCACGTTCGCAGTGTGGTACCTGCTGGCCGACCGTTCGGTCGGAGAAGCGATGCTGTTCGCGATCACTGTGGTGGTCATCACCTGCCCCGACGCGCTGGGCTTGGCGACCCCGACAGCGATCATGGTCGGCACCGGCCTCGGTGCCCAGCGGGGCGTGTTGTTCAAGAACGCGATGGCACTCGAGACCGCGGCGCGGATCGACACGGTCGTGATGGACAAGACGGGCACGCTTACCAAAGGCGAACCGGAGGTCACCGACATCGTCACCGACGGCATCGACGAAGCCGAGATGCTCGCACTCGTCGCAGCCGTCGAACGTGAATCCGAGCACCCGCTCGCACGGGCGGTCGTGCTTGCCGCCGAGTCCCGGGGCGCGGCCGAAATGCGCGCCGAGGACTTCGACAGCGTCCCAGGACACGGCGCGATCGCCACCGTTGACGGACGACGGGTTGCTGTTGGCAACCGTCGGCTGATGGAACGCGAGAAGGTCGACCTCGGCTCGCTCGCCGATCGCCGCCAGCAACTCGCCGAGAACGGTCGCACTGCGGTCGTCGTGGCCGTCGACGGGCGAGCCGTCGGACTGATCGCGATGGCCGACGCGCCACGTGACACGGCGGCCGCGGCGGTGGCGGCTCTGCGAGCGCTCGACATCGAAGTGGTGATGCTCACCGGCGACAACGAGGCAACCGCCAAGCGCATCGCCGGGATCCTCGGCGTCGACACTGTGATTGCCGAAGTCCTACCCGGCGACAAATCGGCCAAGATCGCCGAACTACAAGCACAGGGTCGTAAGGTCGCCATGGTCGGAGACGGCGTCAACGACGCACCGGCCCTCGCACAGGCCGACATTGGCATCGCGATCGGTGCCGGCACCGACGTCGCCATCGAGACCGCCGATCTGGTGTTGATGCGGTCCGACCCCCTCGATGTTCCGGTCGCGCTGCAGATCGGACGTGGAACGTTGCGCAAGATGCGCCAGAACCTTGGATGGGCCGTCGGTTACAACGTCATCGCGCTCCCGATCGCCGCCGGCGTGTTCGAGCCAGCGTTCGGTCTGGTGCTGCGCCCCGAGATCGCTGCCCTGTCGATGTCTGGCTCCAGCATCATCGTCGCCGTGAACGCCGTGATGCTCAAACGAATCAAACTGCCTGTAGCGCCCCCGACCCAGTTGTCCTCTGGCGCGACCTCGCCCTCTATCGCGACGACCCCACTCGTCGAAACGGGTCGTGTTCTGTGAGCGCCCGAAGTGTGCGCATAGCAGCGATAGCGACCGCATTGTTGGCGCTCTTCTACGTCGGCGTCGTCTGGGCGGCGTCCGGCTCGCTCCAACACGTCGTCGATCTGGCCGGCCGGGATTGGTACTACTTGGCACTGATCTTGGGCGGATTCGGAGTCCAGGTCGCTCTCGTCAGTGAGCTTCGCCGACGCCACCGTCTGCAGCATTCGGCTGCGCTGGCGGGTAGCGCTGGGATTGGGTCCTCGACTGCCGGCATGGTCGCGTGCTGCGCTCACCACATCGCCGAACTCGCACCCTTCATCGGCGCGACCGGCGCTGCGACCTTTCTCATCGAGTACCGCATCCTGTTCATGATCGTCGGCATCGGAATCAACGCCATCGGGGTCGCGGTCGCTGCTCTCCGATTGCACCGCACAGCGTCGCCGAAACCGCACCACGAACCCAGCGTTTGGGCGCACTCGTGACAGCGTTCGCCACCCGCCGACGCGGCCGCGGACGGCGCGCCGGCCTTGCAGAAAGGTTGGCGCTCGTCGCCGTCGCAGGCCTTGTCTTCTCGCTCGTCGGCTGTGGGTCAGCATCGGATTCTGACAACGGGGCGGCGACGAGCTCTCTCGCCAATCGCACGGTTAAGGCGGGGTCAGTCACCGTCAAGCTTGAACTGCGTCAACTGGACGCCGACGGTGCCGTGTTCAAGATCATCTTCGACACACACGAAGTCGAACTCGATCAGGACATGGTTCGTCAGGCCCGCCTTGTCGTGGGCGAAACACCGTGGCCCGCGGTGGCATGGTCAGGTGATGGCCCAGGCGGGCATCACCGTGAAGGCGAACTTCGCTTCACTGCGGTCGGCCCCGCAGCGGGCGTTGCCACGCTCAGCATCGACGGACTCCCCGAGCCCGTCAGTGCGACCTGGGCTATCGGGGGATAACGACGCACTCAGACACTGTTGGGGGTGGCTGGCACGTGGCTGGCGAAGGCGTCTCTGACCCGCTCGATAGTGGCATCGTCGAGGTTGGCGTAGACCAGTTCCGCACCGGTGAAGCGGGCAGCTTCGGCGACGAGCGCGTTCCGGTCGAGGTCCTCCACCAACAGCGCGATCGTAGCGGTGCCAGGTTGGACTGCATCCCGGAACCAGGTGACCCACTCGTCGGGAACGCCGAGGTCCATGACCTTGGCTGTGACGGCGCCTACGCCGGCACCCACGGCCAACCCTGCGATCCATCCGACGGGTCCACCCAGAATGAGCCCGAACAGTCCGGCCCACATCGCGCCCGACAGAGCCGAGCGCAGCGGTGTGGGATCGACGGTTTCGTGCACGACCGTCTTGCCGGAGTCGTCTTTGATGACGGTGACTGCGTCTTTGAGCTTCAGCTTTCCAGCGGCGGCGAGACCGCTCGCAGCGACGAGGAACTCTTGGGCGCGAAAAACGTTCTCGAACGAGATCCCCACCAACGTCTGCGGGATGTCGGATTGGTTCGACTGATGCATGTGGATGAGGTTAGCATCGGCGGTCGAAGCACATTCCGCATCCGTGCCTGGCGACAGTTGTGTTGTCAGCAACGCCCTCGCAAGCGCCGATGCGCAACACCTGGGGATTCGGTGACTTCTGGGTGTGGGTCATGCAGCCTTGGTGCCGTGTCGATATCGCAGTTCGTGTCGTAGCGATCCGTCCGCACGCCACTTCCGGATCGCCGGGCAGCCATCCGCACCATCGTGGCGGTGGCCCATCGCCCATCGCTCCTCGTAGTGGCACCGCCCATTGGCGTAATAGCCACGCACTGCGGGCGATGTACGTGACGGGTCGTCGAGCGTGCCACGGGAATACCACATCTCGTACTTCACTGCACCGCCAGCTCTGAGCATCCGAAATGCCGGATGTGCACGACTCGGGTTGTGCAGCAGACCCTGCTGATACCAGGCGACAATGATGAGTCTGCCGTCGCGGGCGCGGCGGACTCGGCCGCTGAAGCCTTCGGGCATCTCGTCGTGCTCGTCGAGATCGAGCATCGAGACGATCCGAAAAGAGAATGAATTCGGAATCAAGTCGATCAGTTCCATCCGACGGTCATCATCGGCAAAACGCGACGTCGACTTGAAGGCGGCTTCAGCCTGGCGCGTTGTTCAGGCTGGCGCGTTGTTCAGGCTGGCACATTTTTCAGACCGCGAGGAGGTCGCGGGCGCCGGTATCGCTCGATGGGTGACGCAACTTGCTCATCGCCCGCGCCTCGATCTGGCGGATGCGCTCGCGTGTGAGGTTGAAGTGTTCGCCCACCTCTTCGAGGGTTCGCGGCTCACCGCGGTCGAGTCCGAACCGCAGCTTCAAGATTTCGCGCTCACGCTCATCGAGCGGTGCCAGTAGGCGCGAGATCTCTTCCGGAAGCAGCGATGTGGCAGCGGCCTCGAACGGGCTCTCGGCGGAACGATCTTCGACTACGTCGCCCAGTTCGGCGTCACCGTCTTCGCGCAGCGGTTCGCTGAGCGACAGCGGTTCGGCGGCGAAGCGCAGCGCCTCGGTCACTTTGTCCTCGGGCATCTCGACTTCTCGGGAGAGTTCGGCAAGTGTTGCCGGACGACCGAACTTCAACTCGAGACGGCTGCGCGCCTTCTGCAGGCGGGCGAGAGTGTCGCCTGCATGCACTGGCAGGCGGATCGTGCGGCCGGTGTTGGCGATGCCGCGAGTGATGGCCTGACGGATCCACCAGGTGGCATACGTGGAGAACTTGAACCCCTTGCGCCAATCAAACTTCTCGACAGCGTGCATGAGGCCGAGGTTGCCCTCTTGGATGAGGTCGAGCAGTGGTAGACCCGACGCCTGATACTTCTTCGCAATGGAGACAACGAGGCGAAGGTTCGATTGCACGAACGCCCGCTCGGCATCTTCGCCCTCGCGGGCGACGCGGCGGAGTTCGCGCTTCTTCGTGGGCGTGACCTCCTTGCCTGCGGCATCGAGGTCGACCACAGCGACCTTGCCGGCTTCGATCTGCTTGGCGAGACGAACCTCGTCGTCCTTGGTGAGCAGCGTGTACTGGCCGATATCGGACAAGTACAGCCGGACGAGGTCTTCCTCATCGCGTTCGACGCGATCTTTCGCCACAGTCTCTCCTCGGGGTACTCATCGACATCTTGGACAGCATCGGTCGTGAGAGAGAACAGGATACCTACCACGAACGGCGGCTTACACCGAGTCAGCCACGATCAGTGGGCATCAGGATTCGTGATCCGGATGCCCACTGATATCGGTTTTGGTGCTTTGGCTGCGATCGGTCAGGAATGGGGCAGGTTGATGCTCTTGTCGAAGGCGTGGAAGAGGAAGTCGGATTCGAGGACCGATGGTGGGTCTGTCGTGTCACCGACCCACGCCTCGAGCGACTCGTAGGCCTCGCCCGTGGCATTGACCCACATCGAGATGTAGCCGGTGAGGTGCTGGCCGGTGTTGGGATCGGTCCCACCCCAACCCGCTGACGTGAACGCAAACGTGTCGGTGATGTCGTCGGTGAAATCGCCGAATTGTGCGTCGGCGACGAGGGCCAGGGTGTCGGCGCGGGCGAGGTCCTTTGCCGCGGTCAGATCGACGACATTCGGAACCTTCGTGGCCAGGAAGCGCTGGCCATCGGGACGAGAGAAGATCACTCGTCCGGGACCGGGCACGTCGACGACCCATCCTGCGGGTGGGGTGATCTCGATCAGGCCGTCAACCTGAAAACTCTGATGAGCCGTGGTGACCCTGGTGATCGGGGACGGCTCGAGGGCGACCGTGGCCCCGGTGACCGGAGCATCGAGGAACGACTGATGGATCTCGTTCAACGTGTCCTTCGGGAACACCTGATCGCTCTTGTCGTCGATGGCGCGGTACACGTCGGTGATGTAGGCGAGGCCATCAGCGCGGCGGTCACCTTCGATCACACCGCGCACGCCGGTGCCGTCGGCGTTGAGCGTACGGTAGAACAAGAACCCTCCGTCAACCGTTGCCGCTCCACTGGTCTCGGCGCCGTTCGGCGCCACTTGCGAATACACCGCCGATTCGAAATCGGAGTCGAACGTGTCGACGTACTCCTGAATCAGAGCGACGACACTTTCGCCCGGTTCACGCTGCAAGACCTGCACGAACATCTTGACCGTGCCATTGTCGATCTCGGTGGCGCCGCCGCTGGAGGGTTGCACCGTGTAGCCATCGGGCAGCGCGAACGAAACTCCGTTAGTCAGATCGAGATTGCCCGGCGGCACCGAACTGGTGTCGGGAGGCGATGTTGCCGGCGGCAGCGTGCCGGGCAGCGTGAGCGGGGCGACAGTCGGCGGAACTGTTGTTTCGAGGCTGGTGACCGGCGCAATAGTGGTCGCAACGGTGGTGGTGGCGGCGGTGGTGGCGGTGGTGTCGACGGCGTCGGTGTTCTCGGACGGGTCGGTCTCCTGTGTCGATGTGCTGGCCTTGTTGGAGTCGTCACCAGAAAGAGCGACGAACGCGCCCGCACCGCCACCGAGGACGACGACGATGCCAAGGCCGACCCACAGGGGTGTGCGCTTCTTCGGCACGCCTGCCGGAGGCGGGCCACCGAAACCGCCGGCTGGGGGCGGTCCCCCGTACCCGCCTGCCGGTGGATAACCGCCTGCCGGTGGATAACCGCCCGCCGGTGGATAACCGCCCGCCGGTGGGAGCGGCTGCGTAGGTGTAGGGCCAGGAAGGAAGGGAGTCGCCGGCTGACCGGGGACCGACGGGGGTGGCCCGAATGGCCCGCTCGGCGGGGGAGGAGGTGTCGACATGGAACAACGATAACCCACACGAGCCGGTCCGCGCAGAGACCATGATCCTCAGGTGTCAGCTAGGCTCTTACGTAGTGGCCAATGACGTCGAACTGACCATCGTGACCATGCGCCTCGATGCCGCCGATGCAGGCGCCCTGCTGGCCGTGCTGTCCAAGTATGTGGTGCTCACGCGGATGCAGGCGGGGTGTCGCAACGTCGACCTGTGTGCGTCCGTTACCCAACCAGGGCGGTACCTGCTGATTCAGAAATGGGAGTCACCGGCGGCCCAGCAGGCGCACTTTGACAGCGAGGTGATGGTCGAGATGGCACGTTCGTGTACAGGCCTACTCAGTGGACCACCCGACATCGATCTGTGGGATGGCCCGAGCGCGCACGACCTGGCGTGAACAGCGGATCCCGGCCGGTGGTGGTCAGGGAACGGTTGGCAACGTGAGCAACTTGTTAGACGCGGTCACCAGCACCTGGCTGATCTCGACGCTGGCCGTCTCAGCGCTGGTCGGCGCCACGTCGAGCACAACTGAGGCATCGTTGTTTCCGCACACCTGGATGGTGAAGATTCGCAGCAAGAATGGATCGACGTCGCCTACGCGAAAGAACCGGAGCCCACCGCCTTGGATGGCTTGACATCCAGCCTGCGGGGTCAAATCGAAGGCGCCGAGTTTGACGGTGAGTTCCTCGCCTGATGTCTCGTCGGTGATCTGGAAATCGGTGCAACTCTGGATCAGGTTGCGAAACGTTTGGAACTGTGACGTCGCCACACTGGTGGTCTCGTAGCTCTCGAACTCGATCTGCAATTGTTGCGTGAAACCATCGACCGAACGCGTGAATACCGAACCATCGCGTATGACGGGCTCGCTCGGCAGGGTCTGGCCGCACAAGGCAGCACTGCCGCTGTCGGCGTAAACCCCGGGGATCCACCCTGGCTGCAGTTCGCCGGCGGTGACCAGCACCGTGTCGAGCTGCTCTTTGGTGAGCGCTTGCGCCGGCGCAACGGTGGATGTCGTCGGCGCGGTTGTCGTAGCGGTGGGTGCTGTAGTCGAAATGGTAGGCGCGGTTGTCCTAGCGGTGGGTGCCGTGGTCGAAATGGTGGGCGCAGTGGTGGCCGGTGCCGTGGTCGTTGGTACCGGGTCTGGAGTGGGGGTTGGGGACGAGTTGTCGGCCGTGGTGGTGTTGGGCGCGGTGGTGGCGTTGTCGCGGGTGGTGAGGAACGCGATAAGGGCGATGATGAGTACGGCTGAGATGCCGACGGCGACGACGGCGAATGTCTTGGTGCGCAGTGGCCGTTCGCCGGTGGATAGTCGTTGAGTTGCTGGTTGGGGAGCGAATGGAATTGGTGTCGGTGATGTGTGTGCCAGGGGCTCGGGGGGTGTGGGTGGTGTCGGGGGCGTGGGTGGTGTGGGTGGTGAGACGGCGGTAGGTGGTGGGCCGGTTTCGAGGGTGCGGGTTTGGCCGAGTCCGGCTGCGCCGAGAGCGATTGCGAATTTGGGGTGGGCGTCGACGGAGATCGGGCGGCCGGTGCGTTGGCGG
>JANYDH010000100.1 GCA_025359865.1 Actinomycetes bacterium
CAGCGGCACGACGATCACGTTCCCCGGCTACCGACAGGTGTACGTCGAGTCGGTCGATGAGTCCGACGCGAGCGACGACGAGCGCGAAGCATTGTTGCCGCCGCTCACCATAGGCGCTGCGATTCCGGTCGGCTCCCTGACTCCGAACGGTCACTCGACTTCGCCGCCCGCCCGGTATACCGAAGCATCGCTGATCAAGCGATTGGAGGAGTTGGGCATCGGGCGGCCATCCACTTGGGCGTCGATCATCCAGACTGTTCAAGACCGCGGCTACGTGTGGAAGAAGGGCCAGGCACTCGTTCCCACGTGGACTGCGTTCGCTGTGGTCGGGCTGATGGAGAAGCACTTCGACGAGTTGGTCGACTACGAATTCACTGCCCGGGTCGAAGAAGACCTCGATGCGATCGCGCGCAACGAACGGCAAAAGGTCAGCTGGCTGCAGCAGTTCTATTTCGGTACCAGCGCAGATAGTGACAAGCCGGGTGCTGCCCACATCCGGGATGAGCAGAAGGGTCTCAAGCGCCTCGTCGAGGAGAACCTGGGCGAGATCGACGCGGCCGAGATCAACACGTTCCCGATCGGCTTCGATCCGGAAGGTCGCGAGATCGTGGTCAAGCCGGGTAAGTACGGCCCGTATGTCAAGCGTGGCGACGATACCGCAAGCGTGCCCGAGGACTTGGCCCCCGATGAGCTGACCGTCGAGATGGCATTGAAGCTGCTGTCGGCACCGAAGAGTGACGAGCCGATCGGCGAGCTGGATGGATTCCCGGTGTTCGCGAAGAACGGCCGGTTCGGGCCATACGTGCAATGGGGGTCTCCGGACAACCTGCCGCCAGGGCTCGAGAAGCCGAAGATGGCCAGCCTGTTCAAGACGATGACGTTCGAGCGGGTCACGTTGAGTGATGCCGAGGAACTGCTGCAACTGCCGCGCAGCCTAGGCATCGACCCGACCGACGGTGTCGAGATCCTCGCCAACAACGGCCGATACGGGCCGTATGTGCAGAAGGCGAAGGATTACCGCAACATCGAAAACGAAGAGCAGCTGTTGACGATCACGTTAGAGCATGCCGTGCTGATCTTTTCGCAGCCCAAGGTGTTTCGCCGCGGTGGCGGCGCAAATCTTGCGGCCAAGGGACCATTGCGCGAGTTCGGTAACGATCCTGCGAGCGATCGTCCTGTGGTCGCGAAGGACGGCAAGTTCGGTGTGTACGTGACCGACGGTGAAACCAATGCTTCATTGTCGAAGGGCGACCGGTTGGATGCGATGCCGCCAGAGCGCGCATATGAGTTGCTGGCCATCCGTCGTGAGGCGATCATCGAAAAGGGCGGACCCGCGGCCACGAAGGCGAAGGCCACCAAGAAGGCTGCGGCCAAACGGGCTGCTCCGCCGAAGAAGGCAGCGGTCACGAAGAAGTCGACCGGCGCCGCGAAGAAGGTGCCCGCCAAAAAGACCGTCGCCAAGAAGGTCAGCGCTGCCAGACCGGCGTGACCCGCTTGAGCCGCTTGAGCCGCTTGACGTCGCTTGACGTTGTGATCAGTCGGCCAGCATCACGCCGAGCACTCCTGCGAGCACGACCGCACTCGCCGCGACCTCGAGGCGCGTATGCCGATCGTGGAGTAGCCAATACGACACTGCAAAGGTGAACAACAACTCCACCTGACCAAGTGTGCGCACCTTTGCCGCATTCTCCAGGGCGAGCGCGATCGCCCAACCTGCCGAGCCGCACACGCTCAGGACGCCGACGACGGCGCTGGACCGCCAATGGACAAACGCGAGCCGGATCTGCGGCCGTTCGCGGATCGCCAGGTAGGCGCCATGGACGACAGTCTGAATCGTGTTCATCACCGCAAGCGTGACGATCGCGCGCATCACCACCGGACTGCCGGTGAGCGCTTTCGTGGCTCCTCGAATGCCGATGGAGGCGAGTCCGAATAGTCCACCGGCAGTCAGGCCGTAGAGCGCAGCGGGTTCTCGCAGCGATGCGCGCGACAGCCGCTTGCCCTTCGTGACGAGTAGGGCGACGCCGACCATGCACACCATTGCCGCGGCCCATCCGCCGATCCGTAGCGGCTCGCCGAGGAGCACCCACGACAAGACAGCCACCTGTACCACTTCGGTCTTGGCAAAGACGGTGCCGATCGCGAAGTTGCGCGCGTCGAATGCACGGATGAGACAGATTGTTCCGAGGATCTGGGCGATTCCACCGCCGGCGATGACCGGCCAAAACCGAGCCTCGACATGCGGGAACGACACTCCGGCAGCTGTTGCGATGACGACGGCGGCGAGCGAGATCGGTGCGCCATAGACGTAACGCACGAAGCCGGCGCCACTCACCGACAGGAGAGAACGAAGGCGGTGCTGCAATGCGGTGCGTGCAGTCTGAAACCCGGCCGCGATCAGAGTGACCGGTATCCACCACATCACAGTCTCACTATGTGGGATATGGGTACCGCCATATGGATACGTTACCGGACTCCGGCCAACTTGTAGCCTGCCCATTCGATGGTGACCGGTTGCTACATCGCGCTCGAGGGTGCTGAAGGCTCAGGCAAGAGCAGCCAAGTGGCGCGGCTTGCCGTCGAACTCGACGCCGTTGCCGCCCGCGAGACCGGCGGTACCGATATCGGGCTGAGAATTCGAGAGATCCTCCACGACACCACCGTCACCAATCTCTCGTACCGCGCCGAGGCGTTGCTCACTGCCGCAGATCGGGCCCAGCACCTCGACCAGATCGTGTCTCCCGCACTGCGCAGTGGTCGTCATGTGGTCAGCGACCGCAGTGTGTACTCGTCGCTCGCCTATCAGGGGTACGGCCGCGAGCTTCCGGTCGACCAGGTTCGCCAGATCAATGAGTGGGCCGTGGGCGGCCGCTGGCCCGACCTCGTGATCCTGCTCGACGTGCGGCCCGAACTGCTTGCCGAACGGATGAGCAACCGCCATCTCGACCGGTTCGAACGTGAGAGCAACGAGTTCCACAGGCGAGTCCTGCACGGCTTCCACGCCATGGCGGCCGCCGACCCGACCCACTGGGTCGTAGTCGACGGCAACGGCAACCCGTCCAGAGTTTTCGCGGCAGTCCGCGGCGCAGTGCGCGAACGGCTCGGGTTGTGACCGCGACCGTGTGGAGTTCCGTGGTCGGTCAGGCGCGGGCAATCACACGCCTCTGCGCCAGTGCCGCCTCACCGGTGCACGCCTACCTATTCGTCGGTCCCGCAGGTAGCACGAAAGATGCCGCAGCGCGGGCGTTTGCCGCACTGCTACTCGCCGGAGTCGACGACCCCGATCATCGCGACGCCCGCTTGGCACTCGCCGGCGAGCACCCCGATGTGCGCGAGGTCCGCCGTCTTGGCGCTTCGATCTCAACCGAACAGATCGATGACATCATTCGAACAGCATCACTTGCGCCCGTCGAAGGCAATCGGAAGGTGATGATCCTCGACGAGTTTCATCTACTCAGCGCCCAGGGCGCGGCACGTCTGCTGAAGACCATCGAGGAGCCACCGGACAGCACGCTCTTCATCGTGCTGGCCGACCAACTCACCACCGACCTCGTCACCATTGCGTCGCGTTGTGTTCGGATCGAGTTCTCGTCGATCGATCCCGTGCAGATCACCACCCGTCTGATAGCCGAAGGCTGCGCTCCCGAACGGGCGCAGGAAGCGGCCACAGCCTCGACCGGCAACCTCGACCGCGCACGCGTACTCGTGAGCGACGAAGGTCTGGCTCGACGGCGTGACGCGTTCGCTTCGATTCCGTGCCGGCTCGACGGGAACGGCGGCACAGCTGCCACGTTGGCCGACGAAATCGTCAGCCTGGCCGACCAGTCGGCCGCTTCGCTTGTACCGGTTCATGCTGCCGAAGTAGCAGCACTCGACGAACGCATCGCGGTTGCCGGCGAACGCGGGAGCGGACGCAAGATGCTCGAGGAGCGCCACAAACGCGAGGTGCGCCGGTACCGCACCGACGAGCTGCGCAGTGGGCTCGGTGTGATCGCAGGGGCTTACCGAGATGCGCTTGTGCAAGGCACCGCACCGCGGCCAGACGCCTTGGTGCGTGCGGTCGACCGGGTACACCGGGCCCTCGAGGCGCTCGACCGCAACCCGAACGAAACGCTGTTGCTGCAGGCGATGCTGCTCGAATTGCCATCGCTGTGATCATGGCAAAACGGCGGGCATTCCCGTAAGTACGTGTGACCGGCGGCTCTCCGGACGATAACATCTCGGTCCGCGCCCAGATAGCTCAGTCGGTAGAGCATTTCACTCGTAATGAAAAGGTCGAGAGTTCGATTCTCTCTCTGGGCTCCACTCTGACTCCGGTTATGTGCGAATTGAGGATTGCAAAAACACCGCCAAAGGCGTTTTGGTCACAGATCGGTCACAGAATTTTCCAGCAGTGCCGAGACCGCGGTCGCCGCTTGCTTCTATTGGCAGGCAGCACATGTGCGTACGTGTCCAACGTGAACGCCTCTGAAGCGTGTCAGTCGTTCGCTGCCGACCTTCACGTTCATCCCGGCAGCGAGCAGACCGCTGGCATGCGTGTGCCGGAGATCGTGAACTGGATCCTCGGTCGAAGCTTCAACAACGTTCGGCGCGGGCCTTCGAGGCCGGCGACTCGAGCCGGTCGAATGCTTGCGAGATCGAGTCCGGATGCCACGCCTCGCCAGCGGGCATGGTGAATACCAGCCCGGAGCCATTCCATCCGGCACCGTGCAGGAGCGCGTACTCCTTCTGGGTCTGAGCCCGAGACTTCAGCGTGGCCACTGTGACGGCGTCGATGTCGATGACCCGACGCGACCGCTTCGTCTTGACGTCACCGGTGATCGGCTTGCCATCCACCACGGTGGTCGATTGACGGACCGAGACCATGGCCTTGCGCAGATCGACATCGCTCCACCGAAGCGCAGCGAGTCGGATGAGTGGGTACTCGTGATGACCGACGATGCTCGTCAGGAACGAGTGCAGCTGTTCGGGCGTCCAGAACTTCATCTCGGGTGCCCTTGAAGCGCTGTGCGCTGGAGGTGTCGCGAGACGCGCCACGTTGCGGTTCGCGAAGCCCTTCCGCTCGGCGTCGGACGAGGCCTTGCCCACGACGGCGTGAACCTTGCGAACGGTGGACATGGCCAGACCGCGACCGAGAAGTTCGGCGTAGAGCCGATCGAGGTGCAGCGCCGTCAGTGCCTGCAGGTCCACCCTGCCGACGGCTAGCAGTGCATCGTGATTGATCGGGTGTCGATAGCCGGCGATAGTCGATGGTCGACGTCCCGACATTCCTCCGACGAGATCGAGGCCGGGCCGGGCCGGGCCGGGCCGGGCCGGGCCGAGAACACGAGTGTCCGCCGCGGTTCGGCTACCGACGCGTGACGCCTCGTACCACTTCGTGTTGTTCTGTCCGTTGAGTAGGGCGGGTTCATGACCCACCGATTCCGCCCGGCACCTGTTGCGTCGTTCCTTGATTTTCTGTGGCCTGGTGCCGACACGGATTGCGGATTGGATTTGCGAACAGGGCATAACCCGCGCACAGCGCCTCGCAGCCATCGACGACGGCGAACGCGCCACCAGATCCGCGCTTCCGCATTCAGTCCTGGCGTCGCTTACCTCAGACGATGTGTCGGATGGCGCCGAGACGTTGAACGACTAGGACAGCGGCCGCGATTTCCGCTGGTGTATGCCGATGTTTCCGGATGACGTGCCGCTCCTCGATGTTGCTGAGCGCGAACTGGCTGTGCATGTGGATCGTCGCGTCTTGGTCAGTGAAGCCGTGGCCTTGCCGAGTTGCGACGCGTTGCTGGCCCGTCTCCGCGAGAGGAGTGAACGACGACCGCCGGCCCGGAACTGCGACACGCAGAGCAACCCGAAGGACCGGTCGGCCGAGTGTTCCGTGCGGCTCACCGAAGTCGGTGTACGGATAGCTCATCGGCTGACGCGTGGACGTGACCATCGGGATCCACGGCGACCCATTGACCGGTCCATCGATGAAGATCCAACGTGCGAACCATGCTCGCGTCGTACCCGTGAGCCGGGCGTCGATTCGTGAAGCGCACAAGAGAGTCGACGGGCAACCGAGAGCTCAGACCTACTGTCGCGATCCAGATTGATCACAGAACTTTCATCACAGGGCGCAATCAGGCACTACCAGAAAACACAGCTCTAGCTCAGTCGCGGCCGCTTGGCAGAAGCGTCATCCGATGGTCAACTCAGGATGACATGAATCGCCGAGCGGCTTTGCGAACCTGCTTTGCCAAACGGCCGGCGGGATCAATCACGTCACTGTCGAGTCCGTCAAGCAACCGCTCGGCACACTCGGTCGCGGCTGCGGCGGCAGCGCTCGGGGAGTGGCGCCAACGGATGGCTTCTCGTTCGATGGCACCGAGGTTCATGCCGCCGAATGTGACTGCACCGCCGAGGGTCATCGCCGCTTCCGCGCGCAAGCGTGGGAACAACAGAGTCGGCACCGTGTCATACAGAGGGGTCAGGCGGATCGTCCCGTTGCGCTCGATGATGAATGCCGTGTTCTTGCCGTGGGCGTCCGCGTTGCCGATGATGACGGTGAACGCAGCGACGGCTGCCAGACGATCGAGCTCTGCGGCTGGATCGGTAGCGTAGCGGTCGAGGAGCGACGCGACCTGTTGGAACGTCGGCCCTCCGCCACCGTGGTGGAGTTCGTACTTCTGCGTCGGTGCCAGACCGAGCGCCTGACATGCGTCCTCTTGATGGACTCGTCCGGTCACGTTGCCGGCGTCATCGACGACACGGTCGAAGCGTTCGACCAGGATGCAGTCGTAGTCACCGTGACGCTCGATGTGCGCGTTGACAGTTGTGAGACCGACGTGCCGGGCGAGGGCGAGAGCATCGCACTCGGCAGCGACCAATCCGGGATGACGATCGCTGTCCCGCTTGAGGATGTGAGTCGACGGGCGCCCGCCGAGCGGGCGCGCCCATGTGCCATCGCCTTGAGCGACCAGCAGCATCTTGGCTTGCAGGCCTGGCAGGCTCAATTCGGACTCGTCGACGATGGCGAGCGGATTGACTGGCAGATCGGTGACCATCTGGTCCAGATGATCGCCTGCGAGAGGTTCGAGCGCCCACTGAGCGTCGTTGATGGGATGCTCATCTTCGGGCAGGAACTGCACAGCGCCGGCGATATCACGTCCGTAGTGCTCGATCAACCCGAACGAGTCCGTCGCGAGGACTTGGGCTCGCTCGGCCAGCCAGCGGCGGTAGTCGCCCTCGGGCAGAAGCCCATCGACAAATGCGGTGGCCTTCATCCGCTTCGTCGAGAACAGCAACGAACACGACAGGACCGGCATGTTGATCAGCTGGCCGCCCCGAACAGCGTCCGAATAGCGGAGCCGGATTTCGCCCATCTTGTCACGCTGAATGGAACCAACCACTTGGTCGTGGATCCAGACGGTCAGCATCTCAACTGCGGGCACTGGGCACTTCGATCGTGATCGTGGCGCCGAGACGGCGAAGCACGCGAAGTTCATGTTCGAGGATCGACGATGTGCGCCCAGTCTCGATCTTGGAGATGTAATTCGACGACAACCCCACGAGTTCGGCAAGCTGGGCCTGACTCATCGATCGCGCCGAGCGGAGCTCGGCAATGGCGCGCCCGAGGTCTGCTCCGGTGTTGACTCGAATCGTTTGCTTCACATCATTCCGCCTTCGTGGACAGTATTGTCCATTCGCTGCTTAAGAGCTTTATTCGGACAATACTGTCCGACAGGGAGAGCCCAAGCATATCGGACAGTATTGTCCATCAGCTATCACGGAGATGATAAACACCCTCGATCCACGTGACATCTCTCGTGTCAGCGGCCCAGAACGCGCTCGTACGGTGGCTTGAGGCGAGATCATCGCGCAAACTGACGCGAGTCCGCCAGGATGACCATCCATCGGGGAATCCAGTATCAGGAGGGCTATGTCCGTGGGTCGGTAATGGTGGGTGGGTGTGTTGTGGTGTGGCGTGCGCAGGGCTGGCGTGCCGATGTGCAGCCATGGGCGAAGTGACGAACACAACGAGCGAAAGTGGCGTCTCGTTCTGCACTTCGCGAATCCACGTCGCACCACCCGACCTTTGGCGTTGGGCTGGCGCATACAGCAGTCGAACCCTCCGACCAACTTCACCGTTACTGACCCACGCTCCTAGGACCGGATCGTCTTGGGACGTGCAGTCGCCACCCGCAAGGCGTTAGCTGAAGGGTCGGTCGACGGCAGGCCGACAACGCTGATCACGCTTCATCTAGACGCCGAGGCCACGGGCTGCGAGTAACTGTCATCGGCTGTGATTGCGTACTTTTTTGCCATGTCCACCGACGAACGGAGAGGCGCGGACCGCCTCGGCTTTCACGATCGGGTACGGGTCGGTCGACAGCGACAGTTTGGCGATGTACTCGCGGCCGTCGTCGCCGGCGACGATCACTTTCGGTCGTGCGCCACCGACGGCGGTGCCTTCCGTGAGCGCGACCGCGAGTTCGGGTGTCAGCGTGCCGTCCTCCAACACACGGGTGGCCTGGTGTAACTCGTCGAGTGTCGCAGTGGTCCGCCGGGGGACGTAGGCGGTGTTGCTGGCCTGAAAGTCCAACGCACCGATCCGGTTGGAGCCCGACTCCAACAGGTAGGTCAGGTCGTCGACGTCGAGGTAGCTCGTGGCGGACCCGCGCTTGCCGAACAGGCGGTCGTCGATGACGCGCTGACCCCACGAGTCCGGGCTCCAGTCACGCAAGCACCCGGCCATCGACCGTTCCTCGCCGGGCTCCTGCCAGCCTCCCTCGAGTGGCAGTTCGGGCGTGTACAGGCTGATTGCATCCGGGCGCTCGAGATAGGCACGGCTGTACGCGAAATCGAATGGTCCGCCGCCCTGCGCGGATCGGGACAGCACCATCTGGCGTTTCCTCAGTTCGAGCGCACCTGCGAGCACCGGCTCGGTGTGCCCGAGAAGCCACGCCCAGACGTACGCCCTGCGGGCCCGGTCAGAAGTCGATGCCATCGAACCGGTCCCTCCTCGTCGGGCGCACCCTGCTGGGGAGCAGCGCGAGCGTGTCCTCGCCTCGCCGACGTGCTTCGGCCAGCGCGTGCGGATCGAGGCCGAACAGGTTCACGCCGAGGAGGAACGCTGCGTTGAACACCGTGCCGATCGTGACGGTCGGCAAGCCTTGTTCGATGGCTCGTACGGTGCGAGGGTCGACACCCAACCTGCCGGCGGTGTCGATGACTGTCCATCCGTTGTCAAGGCGAGCCTCGTGGAGCTGCTGCCCGAGGACGGCGAGCGCGTCGGCGCTCGGACGGCTGAGTGCGATCGTGCGCTTGGTCATGTCATCGACCTCCGTTGGCGAAGTGTAGTGCGTTACAACGCAGATTACACGCTCAATCTACGTTGTATTGTGCATGCATCGAGTCGTCCGGCGGGCAGCTTCGTGTCGGGTGGAGATCTCGTCGGCGCGCTGAAGCTCTACGAGTGGAACACGCTCATGAGCGGAGCGTTGCACGAAGACATCGGTCGCGTTGAGGTCGTGCTCCGCAATGCTCTTGATCAGGCACTGACTGTTCACGGGCAAAACTCGGGCTTGCCAACCGCGTGGTATCAACGCCACGCGTTGTTCCCGGGCAAGCGCGGCCAACGAGCGCAAGCCGACATCAACACCGCACGAGACCGTGCGACTTGACGGAACACCGCGTTCACTTCGTGCGAAACCGCGTTGCACATCACGAACTGATCCATCACAGTGACTTGCAGCGAGATCACAACGGCATGGTCGACTTGCTGGCTTGGATCTGCACCGACACAACTCACGAATGGTGGGATCTCCTTCGACGACCTGATCCCACACTGCGACGACGAGTCGGCGATACCGATCACCGAGGTCCGGATGACCCAAGGATGCGTCGGCCTCCTGCGTGGTTCCAATCGCGTACCGTTGCGACATAGCACTCTCGCCGAGGCCGACAGCCTGCGGGAAGATGAACCACATCAAGTGTGATCGTTTGTGGCCAGCCTCGATCTCCGCGAGCGCTGCATCGAGGCAGTCGCGCTGAGCATCGACAAAACGCCCGAGGCCGGGGCCGGAACGGTGAAGCCCTTCGAACGTCAGCGGACGTCCTCACCGATCTCGAGCACAATCTCTGGTTGCCCTGAGGCATGTCAGGTACTGGCCTCGAGCGATGATCGTCTGCATCTCGCTCGTGAGCCCATCCAGTGCCTGGACGCCAGGGAGTTCCCCTCTCTGATTCCGTACTCGTTGATCACGGCGTCGAAGAACTCGATCGCTCGTCGGGTTGCTGCGGTCATGGCAGCCACAGGGGTCCTCCATTTGGGTTCATCCGGTACTGGACACCGACCGTCGGGAGGTGCACGCTTCTCGTTCATGGGAACGCGCCTGACGGTTGCCGGATCGACGACCCGGCGGTCATGACAACGTATGCTCTGACGTCGAGCGCGCCTTACCGAGGCACACCGCAAACAACAGCGCCCACGACTCGCGACGAAAGCCGTCATGAAGGTACTGGTACTTGGAGCTGGCTTCGGCGGGCTCGAACTGTCGACCCGTCTCTCCGACGAGCTGGGCGACACCGTCAGCGTGATACTGATTGACAAGGCTGACGGGTTCATTTTCGGCTTCTCGAAGCTCGACGTAATATTCGGTCGTACCGCTCCGCACACCGTCATCCACCACTACCGGGATCTCGTGAAGCCCGGCGTGCGGTTCGTGCAGGCCACGGTGACCTCGATCGACCCGCACCGTCGCCGGGTAGAGACCAATGCCGGCGACTTTGAGGGTGACGTCATGGTAGTGGCACTCGGCGCCGACCTCGATCCGGCTGCCACACCCGGACTACTGGAAGACGGCAACGAGTTTTATACGGTGCCCGGAGCATTCGCGTTGAAGGACGTGCTGGCCAATTTCAAGGGCGGAAGGGTCATCGTTGGCGTCACTGCGACGCCCTTCAAATGCCCGCCGGCGCCGAGTGAGACGGCCTTGCTGATGCACGACTTTCTGACCGCACGTGGGCTGCGCGATCAGTCCGAGATCTCCTTGGTCATGCCCCTCGCCATCCCGATACCACCCTCGCCAACAGCGTCGGAGGCGCTGCTCGAGGCGTTCTCCCAGCGAGGTATCGGCTGGTTTCCCGGTTCACTGGTGACCTCACTTGATCCCCATCGCAAGGTCGCCGTGCTCGCCGAGGGTGCCGAGATGCCTTACGACCTCTTCCTTGGCGTTCCCAAGCATCATGTCCCTGACGTCGTCGCCGAATCTGGGATGTGCGTCGACGGATGGATCCCGGTCAACCCGCTCACACTCGAGACCGCGTTCCAGGGCGTCTACGCCGTTGGCGACGTGACGAGCGTCGGAACGCCGAAGGCCGGAGTCTTTGCTGAGGGCCAAGCGGCGGTAGTCGCTTCCGCGATCATCGCCGGTCACACCGCCAACTCATCGGCCACGCACTACGACGGACGGGGCCAATGTTACCTCGAATTCGGAAAGGACCAGGTGGCCAAAGTCGACGTGACCTTTGTGACCGGCCTGGCACCCTCGGGCACTTTTGAGCCGGCATCGACCAAACTTGCCCAGCAGAAGTCCGACTTTGGCACCACCCGGGTACAGCGCTGGTTCGGTCGTCAGTGGACCCCGACCTGGCACCTTCGTTACATTGGCGCCAGCCCGACTGCCGGGCCATTGGCTCGACCACGAGGAACGTACCGTTCGGGGCGAGCGACGCGTGGACGTGACCTGACTTGGTCACGGTGCGTTGCTGCTCGAGATATACCGCTATCTCGGACGGACTCATCGCGATTGTCGAGCGTTGATTGCTTGCCATCGGACCCCCTCGTTCGTGCGTCGGTCCTTCGCGTGATCGACGCTGCCGACGCTGCCGAGCTGAGTTGGGTCAGCCGCCCGATCGTGCTGATAGATGCGGAGCGCCAGCGTACGAACCGGCGCTTCGGTCGGTGGATTCTTGTGCCGTGGTCCGTCGCGCTCATCGGCGGCGTCGGTGTGTCTGCCGTCCTCGGGAATGCGAAGGTAGGCAAGTGGATCTTCTTCGGCGGCTGACTGTGATGAATGCCGGTGGTGGCCATCGGCATTCGCCGCGAACCTTGACCAGTCCGACCGGGCACGGGTGATCGTAAGCGACATCGTGCCAGCGGCGAGATGAATACGCGTCACGACTCCGACGGGAGCTCGACAAGCAGCTCATCCAGTTGCCCGAACGTCTCGTGCGTCGCATCTGCTGCGCCGGTGCCGTCGGCGTCGAGCGCTTCCTTCGAGGGGTAGAGCTCGCTCATGACGAGCAGTGTCTTGCCATTCTGCTCCGTCAGGGTGACCGTGGTGATGGAGCCGTTCTCTCCGCCTTCTTCGTTCGTCCAGATGATGCGCGATGGAGGTGTCACCTCGAGGTATCTGCCGAAGAAGTCCATACCATCGCCGAATCCGAGGAGGTATCCGCCGCCGGTACGCACATCCATCTCGCAGGACCGCAGCGTCATGCCCATCGACTTCGGCACCCACCAGCGCCTGAACAGCTCGGGCGTCGACCACGCCTCAAACACGAGGCGCGCCGGAGCGTCGAACCATCGCGTGACGACGACCTCACGATCGGACTTCAGTTCGACTTTCGTGACGTTCTTCGTCGGGGCGAGCTCGTCGTGCCTGCTTGCGTCCATCTGACTTCTCCTTCTGTTTCAATTCCTCGATGACCTGGTCCAGCTCGCCGAAGCGCGTATCCCAGAGCTGGTGATACCTTTCGATCCACGCCGCCGCTTCCTCGAGGCGGCGCGCGCCGATCCGGCAGGTCCGTACGCGACCGATCTTCTCGGTTACGACGAGTCCCGCCTGTTCAAGAACGCTGACGTGCTTCTTCATGCCCGTGAGGGTCATGTGGAACCGGTCGGCGAGGGCGGTGATCGAGGCGTCCTGACAGCCGAGCTGCTCGAGTACACCACGTCGCGTGGAGTCCGCCAACGCGGCAAGAGTGGCGTCGAGGTACGCCTTCGTATACTGAACCATATGGTTCAGTGTCTATCATGCGCGGGTGATGGCCCGCAAGCGCCAGCGCTCGACCGCGGTTGCTCATGCGCCGGACGGGGTTGCGCTTCACAACTCCCGACGGAACCACGTGTCCTCACCGAAGGATCCAGCCTCGTGGTGGGTGATCGCGAAGCAGCAGGACTGATAGAACGACACGACCTCATGCCAGTCCGTTGAGGTCTCCAGCACTACGGCTGTCGCGCCCCAGTCACGGGCAGTTCTCACGAGTTCTTCGACGAGAAGGCGGCCGAGTCCAAACCTGCGTTGATCGACGGCGACCGACATCCGAAGGATCTCGGCGGTCGACCCGTGTCGCGGGACGATCGTGCCGGTCGCGACGATCTCGCCGGCACAGCGGACGACCACGGTTCGCCCGTGTCGGTATGTCGACGCGATGTCCGCGAGGTCAGGATTCAGGCTCTCGTCGATGTGGCCCCAATGCTCGCCGAGACCTGCCAAGATGAGCGACCGGACCGCGTCTTGATCGCCGGGCTGGAACTCGGAAACGTGCGCGTCAACGCTGGTCACGCGGTGAATTATGCAGTGCGCGCCCCCGAAGTGCTGTTACAGCGGTAATTCATCCGGGTGGGACACATAGCAACGGCGCCGGGAAGGCTACGTTGGCCGCCACTGAGCAGTTTCTGGTGGCCACTGTCTCACCGTTATTGCGGGGAGCGGTGAGGTAGACATGGGCCATCAGGATGGCTCCATCGGATCCGGCGACGACGGACGCACACGGCTATGTCACCGGACAGACCGCGGCATCGATCGACATCAGCGAACGACTGCCACTGTTCATCGCCGCCGTCATCGGCCTGTCGTTCCTGTTGCTGATGGTCGTCTTCCGCTCCCTGCTCGTGCCGCTCAAGGCCGCGATCATGAACCTGCTCTCGATCGGTGCCGCGTACGGCGCAGTCGTCGCAGTCTTCCAGTGGGGTTGGGGAAAAGGCCTCGACGGCCTCAGTGGCACGGCCCGCGTGATCACCTCTGCGGCGCTGATCATGATCAGCGTGTTCGCCTCGTTCCTGCTCGTACCCGACATCTGAAGGTCAGTCTGTTGCACGGATAACTGCTGGTCACGGTCACTTTCGGTTACTGCTGGTCTGTGGTCGGCAAGCCGGTCGTTGCGCTAGTTCTTGTGTCCCGCATCGGTGCCACGACCAGTGCCACAGCCCTTCGAACTGCACCGACCGTTGGACCTGGCCCGTGACGACACAGCCGTACCTCGTCACGTTGTGGTGAATCGTTCGGTGGTCGTGCACCGGACGAGGCCCTGCGCGTAAGCGGCTCCAAAAATCTCGTCGACGCGGGTCAGGAACGTCTCGGGTTCGGGCCGGTCGCGCGGGGCCGCGCTGATCGGCCGGCGCGTGAATTCGTACGTCGAATCGAGCTACAAAGTCAGCATCTCCGAGTTGCGGGCGTGGGGTCTGAAACGGCTTCCCTACGTGATCTTCTACGTGCCGCACGAAGTCCGCATCGACATCTGGAGGGTCTTGCACACCCGCCGCGATCTCCCAGGCGAGTTCCAGAACGACCACTGAGCGACATCCCCGGCGCCGGTGTCCGACGGCAGGCGGCGCTGCGGACTTCGGGGAGTGGTGCCAACGGGTGGTTTCTCGCTCGATGGCACCGAGGTTCATGCCGCCGTGCGCGCCGCCGAAGCGTCACCCTGATCGTCGATAGCGGGTGGTGACCGGCAGGTGCCCCGGAACCGCTGGGCGACCCGTGAGCCCCAGCAGGTTGTGGTACCGTCCACATTTTGCGCACCGCAGCTGCGGCTTCCGTGATCGTCGCGACGTCAAGGAGCATCCATGGACAACACCGGCCCCCTTGGCGCGAAGCGCTGGCCTCGACGGTGCAGCGCCGCGTGGCCCATTTTGCGTCGGCTCTCAGGTCGGTTGGCCACAGTGAAGGCGCGACCTATCGTCGCCTCTCCAATCGCTAGTTGGACCGCCAGAGCGATGGTGGTGTCTGCGTTGCTTGTTGCATGCTCGAGCTCGGACAGCGCAGTGCCGGTCATCTCTCCGGTGCAGACGGGCCTTGGAGCCACTGCTGCCACGATCGCCACTGCTGCCACGATCGTGACGGCTGCCACGGCCGCTGACGCGACAACCGTTTCCAGTCCGCCAGCTGGCAGTGGCCAGCTCGAACCGCTGTTGTGCGAGCACACCGGTCCCGGCACCGACTACGCGGTCGGGCCCGGTCAGACCTATGCGGCGATCGGCGACGTGCCATGGGCCACTCTCGGGGCGGGCGACTCAGTGCGCATCGTCTGGCGCGATGAGCCGTACCACGAGAAGTTTCTGATCCAGGGGCAGGGCACGAAGGACGCCCCGATCGTCGTGTGCGGCGTGGCTGGTCCGGATGGTCAACTTCCGGTGATCGACGGCGAGAATGCCACGGTCAGCCCGGACATGGGTTACGCGACGGTCGATGGCCAAGCCCGCGGGTTGATCCATGTCAGCCTGGGTAACGATGACGACTGGGGTGACAAGCCCGCATACGTGGTGATCCAGGGGCTGCACATTCGCAACGCGTTCTATCAGTATGACTACACCGGGTCGGACGGGGCGACGGTGCCGTACTTCGAGAACGCGGCCGGCATCTTCATCGAACGCGGCGAGCACATCACGGTGCGCGGCGTCGAGTTGGAGTCGAACGGCAATGGACTGTTCGTCGCCTCGGGCGACTCCGAGGAGACGCGCTCACGCGACATCGTGCTGGAGCGGTCGTACGTGCACGACAACGGCACACCCGAGGTGGGGCCCGACCAACGCCACAACATCTACACCGAGGCGCAAGGCATGGTGTTCCAGTACAACGAGATCGGGCCGCTGGCACCTGGTGCGTTCGGTGCCGCGCTCAAGGACCGCTCGGCAGGCACCGTCGTGCGCTATAACCGGATCACCGGTGGGTCGCGCTCGCTGGACTTGGTGGATGCTGAGGACTCGTTGCCGTTGGCGCGCGACGACCCCGCCTATCGCACCACCGTTGTGTACGGCAACGTGATCGTGAACGATGCCGCGATCCACGGCGCGATCCTCAGCAACATGATTCACTACGGCGGTGACAGCGGGGTGCCGGACGGCTACCGCAAAGGCGTCCTGTACTTCGTTCACAACACGGTCATCGTGCGCGCCGATCAGGACGAAGCTGCCGGGGTCGGTCGCTATCAGACATCGCTGTTCGACCTCGACACCAACGACGAGACAGCCGTCGTCACCAACAACGTGTTCTACGTCCGCTCGGTCACGCCGGGTGCAGTACCGACCGAGCTCGACTGGGGTCGATCCGCCGGCACGATCGAGCTCGGCGTCAACTGGGCCTCGCCGGCCGTCGCCGGTTGGCGCTATCCGGACGACACCACGGGTACGATCAATGGCACCGCCGAGCTGCTCTCCAACGCAGACAACGACCCCGCATTCGTCGACGAATCGGGCGGCAACTTTGCCCCTGCTGAGGGCAGCCCCCTGGTCGACGCTGCTGATGCCCCGTCCGCTGAGTTCAAAGCGTTGGGGCTGACGATCACCGAGGAATACGCCGGCAACGGCACGGCGCGCGTTCGCCCTGACGACGACGCGCCCGACCTCGGGGCGTACGAGTCAGGTGGCGCGCCTCAAGTCGCGCCACCCTCCGGGCCGCTTGCGGACGGTGACTCACCGGCGGCGACCTCCGCGCCGCCCGGCACCGGCAACTCACCCGAGGCGACTCCGGCACAAGCGGGCGAATTCGCTCTGCCCGAAGGCGCTCCGGCCCTTGCGGGTAAGGGCCCACAAGGCGCCGACAACGCAGAGGCCCATCCATGCGGCCCCGGAGTGCTGTGCGTCGGCGGTAACGGCACGTACCGATCGATCAACGCGGCCATCGCCGACGCTGAGGCCGGCGACGTGATCCAGGTCGCCGGAGGCACATACGTTGAGAACGTGGCGCTTGGTTCGTTCACAGCGTTGGATACGCGCAACTTGACACTGCTCGGCGGGTTTAGCGCCGACTTCGCGACGCGCAACGCAGCTGTCAACAAGACGGTGATCGACGGAGGTGGCAACGACCCGGCCGTGCAGCTTCACGTACTGTCTGACGGGCCGACCGTGCTCGACGGGTTCTCGCTCACCGGGGGCGTCGGTCTGGGCACCGACTACGCCAACGGTGGTGGAAGTGGCGGCGGTGTGCACGCCCAACAGCAAGGCGATGGCGAACTGGTGATCTCCCACAATGAGGTATACGGCAATCGCACGCGGGCGTTCAACGACGACAATCGAGGCGGAGGAATCCAGGCCGACGCGGTTGACTGGGACGGCAGTTCACCGACCGTGCGGATCGAGCATAACTACGTGCATGACAACGAAGCAGGTCGCGGTGGCGGGATCGAAGTGCGCGGCCGGGCAGCCGTAATCGCCAACAATCGCGTCGAGCGCAACCTCGGCCACAGCGACCACGGCGGCGGTGTGTATCTATCCGCACGCGACAACATGGTCACCGACAACATCGTGAGCGGCAATGAGATCGGCGTGACTGCTGGCTACGGTTGGGGCGGCGGAATCCTCGTGGCCGGCGTGCCCGCCACGCTGGCCGGCAACGTGATCACCGACAACTACGCACCCTCGGTGGGTTCGGGCGTTTTCTGGGACGAAGGTGCCGTCGGGACGATGACCGGTGACCTGCTCGTCGCCAACCGCTGTCCCACCGACGGACGCTCAGGCGCTGCGATGTACATCGATGGTGGCGAGCCGGGCCCCTCCAGGGTCACCGCCGAGCGGATCACTGTCGTCGGCCAACTCTGCCCCGACCTGCCCGACGGCGGCGCAATCGCGCTGGAAGGCGGCTCGTCGATCACGATCACCACCTCGATCCTGTGGGCAAATGGCATCGACGTCGTCACCGTTTCCAGCGACGACAAGTTCACAATCGATGACTCGACCACCAGCACCGACGACGATCCGCAATTCGTCGATCCCGCGGCCGGCGACTACTCACTGCAGAGCGCCAGTCCAGCCGCCGGCCGGGGAGCATTTGGATGAGCGCACGGAGCGCGATCTGACGTCGCCCGCGAGACAGGGGCCCGCCTCCCTGATGCGGTGATCGCCGCAACTGCGCTCCACGAAAATCGGTCAATAGATATTGACGCAATTTCATCTGTAAGACTAACCTTCGAACATGTACATGAACATGGACATTGAGTGGCGGGCATCTATCCACGCTGCCCTCGGCGAGCCGGTCCGCCTGGCCATCGTCGAGGATCTTTCCGTCACTGATCGATCGCCGAAAGATCTCGGTCAGCTTTTCGATCTGCCCACCAATCTGCTGGCTCACCACCTCGACGTTCTGGAGAGTGCGGGTTTGATCGCACGGTTCAGGTCGGCTGGCGACCGCCGTCGGCGGTATGTCCGTCTGCTTCGCGAACCGCTGACGACGCTGACGACGCTGACGACGCTGACGACGCTGCCTGACCTCCCGAGGCGCTCGATGATGTTCCTGTGCACGCACAATTCCGCACGTTCACAGTTGGCCGCAGCGATGTGGACTGCCCGCACCGGCAGTCCAGCCGAGTCCGCCGGGACCCATCCTGCGGCCAAGGTCCACCGCGGCGCGATCGCGGCAGCGCGGCGCGCCGGCCTCGATCTCAGCGGAGCGTCGCCGCATCTTTTCGATCACATTGACGACGACGCCCAGATCGTCACCGTCTGCGACCGTGCCCACGAAGAACTCGACCCCGCGCCGAACTGGTGGCACTGGTCGATCCCAGATCCGGTCGAAAGCGGCACGGCGGAGTCGTTCGACGCCGTGGTCGCCGACCTCGATCTTCGAATTCGCTCGATGCAACCAGCGTCAAACGGCCGGTGAGCACCCAGTGACGACGAACATCGGCATCAACGGTTTCGGCCGCATCGGACGCCTTGCGGTCCGCGCCCTTCGTGACCAACCCGAGCTTGTGCTCGTCCATGTCAACGAGCACAAGGGTGAACCCGAGACGGCGGCACATCTCGTCGAGTTCGACTCCGTTCATGGCCGCTACCAGGGATCGGTAAGGTCGGACGGTACCGACCTCGAGATCGACGGATTGGCCGTCACGTTCTCGGCGATGAATACACCAGGAACCGTGCCGTGGGCCGACTACGGGGTCGACATCGTTCTTGAGTGCAGTGGAGCGTTCCCTACCGTCGAGAAGCTGTCTCCGTACTTCGATCGAGGTGTGCAGAAGGTGATTGTCGCCGCTCCGGTCAAGGACCCCAGAGCGCTCAACATCGTCATGGGATGCAACGACCATCTCTACGACCCGGCCATTCACACAATCGTCACCGCGGCGTCGTGTACCACCAACTGCCTCGCGCCCGTGGTGAAGGTGCTCCACGAATCGATCGGCATCGAGCGTGGTGCGATCACGACAATGCACGACGTGACCAACACCCAAGTCGTCGTCGACGCCCCCCCATAAGGCCGTCGCTGGAACCGGCGACGGTGCGTTGTTCCGGATGGTTGCAGTGCTGACCGGCTCGAAGAACGCGTTGAAGGGTGTCGGGTTCTTCCTCGGCGCTGCACTCCTCGCCTGGGTCGGCTACGACGATTCGCTGATCTCGATGGCGGTCCTGCTGGCCGTCACCGTGATCGCCCTACTGCTGCTACCCGACGAGGACATCGGCCGTTCGAAAAAGAAGGCGCCGCTCCGGTCGATCCTGTCGAAGTCGTCGGCGGTCAACCGCCTCTCGGCAGCCCGCTTCTTCCTGTTCGGGTCGCGCGACATCTGGTTCGTCGTTGCCCTGCCTGTCTTCCTCGACGAACAGCTCGGCTGGTCGTACCAGGGAATCGGGGCTTCCTCGCGGTGTGGGTGATCGGCTACGGCATCGTGCAGTCCTTCGCGCCACGCTTGCTGCGCCGCCGGGGTGGGTTGGTGCTTGACGAGATCCACGCTGCCCAACGGTGGACGTTGATCCTTGCTGCAATTTCGGCAGCTATGGCCATTGCAGTGGCCTGTAACGTCGTCACGACATTCGCTGTCGTCGGTGGACTCGTGGTGTTCGGCGCAGCATTTGCACTGAACTCGTCACTGCACTCGTTTCTGATCCTTGCGTATTCCGACGACGACACAGTCGCGCTCGATGTTGGCTTCTATTACTCGGCAAACGCTGCCGGGCGGCTCGTCGGTACCTTGTTGTCGGGCCTGCTGTACCTGTGGGGTGGACTCGCCGCAGCGCTGTGGGGCTCGGCAGCGTTCGTTGGGACCGCGTGGCTCTTGACGCTTCGACTCCCGCCGATCAGAGCGTCGGAAGCGCTAGTAAGATCATCGTCGTTCGACGATTACCGGTGAGAGGGGTGCACGTGAGAGAAGTGCACGTGAGGACGGCAGACATCGACGCTGGCACCGGGCGACAACACGTGGCCGAGATGCTGTCGACGCTGAACCGCTTCCTGCCACTGTGGATCGGACTCTCCATGGCCGTCGGCGTCGGCCTCGGCAAGATCTTCACCGGCCTTGACGACACGCTCGAGCAGGTCAAGGTCGGCAGCGTTTCACTCCCGATTGCGATCGGGCTGTTCGCGATGATGTACCCCATTCTCGCGAAGGTGAAGTACCGATCGATGGGCACGGTCCTCGGCGACCGCCGCTCGCTCGTGATGTCGCTCATCCTCAACTGGATCATCGGACCGGCGCTGATGTTCACGCTCGCCTGGTTACTGCTGCCGGACCTCCCCGAGTACCGCACGGGGCTGATCATCGTCGGACTCGCCCGCTGCATCGCGATGGTCCTGATCTGGAACGACCTCGCCTGCGGTGATCGCGAACTGGCTGCCGTGCTCGTCGCGATCAACTCCGTTTTCCAGATCCTCGCGTTCTCGTTCCTCGGCTACTTCTACTTGGAGCTGTTGCCCGGCTGGCTCGGCCTCGACTCCGACGGCATCGACATCACCATCTGGCAGATCGCGAAGTCAGTACTCATCTTCCTCGGTATCCCGCTGCTCGCTGGCTTCTTGACCCGTTTGCTCGGCGAACGGGTGAAGGGCACCGAGTGGTACGAGACCAGATTCATTCCTCGCATCGGACCCGTCGCCCTGTATGGCTTGCTGTTCACCATCGTGATCCTGTTCGCGCTGCAAGGCGAACGGATCACGAACGAACCCCTCGACGTCGCCCGGATCGCGCTTCCGTTGCTCGTCTACTTCGCCGTCATGTGGTTCGGCTCGTTCTTCACCGGGCTCCGGATGGGCATGCCGTACGAACGTAATGCCTCAATCGCGTTCACCGCTGCCGGCAACAACTTCGAGCTCGCCATCGCTGTCGCGATCGGGGTTTTCGGCGTTTCCTCTGGGCAAGCTCTTGCCGGTGTCGTCGGGCCCCTCATCGAAGTCCCCGTCCTCGTCGCCCTCGTCTACGTCGCCCTCCGGGCGCGGCGCAAGTACTACCCGAACCGAGCAGTGACCCAATGATTCAGACTGCCGGCGAGGAGTGCTGCGAAGTTCCGCTGTCCACCGCGCCCATCACTGCCCCCGATGACGACACGCTCGCTCTCCTCACCAAAGCGCTCGGCCACCCATCTCGCGTCAAGATCCTCCGACTACTCACGGAGCGAAACGCTTGCGTAACCGGCGAAGTTGTCGAAGAACTCGAACTCGCACAATCGACCGTCTCCGAGCACCTCCGGATCCTGCGACAGGCCGGTCTCATCCTGGGCGAAATCGAAGGCCCTCGTACCCGCTATTGCATCAACGCAACTGGACTTGCCTCGCTCAGAGCTGGCATCGCCACACTCTGATCGCGGAACGAATGCGTCGTTGCATGTTTCGTAACTGCTCCGCAGTGTAGCACACCCGTGCTACACTGCGGTCATGGCTACGACAACGGTTCGGCTCGACCCCGACGAAGAGCACACGCTCGACGAGTTGGCCGAGATCCATGGCGGTAGATCGAACGCTCTTCGCGCCGGACTCCGCCTCCTCGCGGCTGAAACCCAACGACACGTTGCGCTGGCGGATCTATTGGCCGACTGGGAACACGAGGCAGGCCCAGTCGACGATGACGCAGTCGCGACGATGACTGACCGCTTCGAACTTTGATTCTTGACGCCGGATTCCTCATCTCCGTTGATCGAGGCGAACGCGGTGCGCAAGAGTTCCTGACCGCCGCGTTGATCCACGAAACACCGCTCACAACGACACATCCCGTCGTTGCCCAGGTGTGGCGCGACGGTGCCCAGCAAGCACGCCTTGCCCGGTTCCTTCAATCCGTGGTCATCGTCGCCTTCGAAGGCGGACCCGAAGTCGGCAACCTCCTGGCGCGAGCGGGTACCAGCGACGTAGTCGACGCCCACCTTGTCGTCGTGGCCGTCCGACGTTCGGAGCCGATCCTGAGTGGCGACATGGACGACCTACAATCGCTCACATCGGCGCTATTCGAACGGCGCCCGAACATCTTGCACTGGCCGTAGAAGCCGCACACTTCACAACTTGCTGACGACGTGCACGTACTGGCTCAGTCCCCTACTCTGCGGGCATGCCGCAGGGTTGGTTTGGCTCCTCTGGCAGCGACGTAGTCCGGACGCCGACGACGTGCGGGCGTGGCGGCCCGGCCCGGCCCGGCTACCTCGACAGGTATGCAGCTGTCGATCCACCGAGCTCCATCGGCGTCATCCCGAGCTTGCGGTGATCCCAGCTGCGCACCCGGTCGACGTCGACGCGCACCGCTATTCGCTTGTGGAGCATCACCTCGACGAATGGCTTCACATCATCGGAGTATGGTCCTGTGTAACGCTCCCAGACGTTGACGCCAACCTTCCAGATCTCGGCCGGGTCATCGACGATCGTGCCATGCCCCTCGATCGAGACGCCCCGGAGCGTGTCGTAGGTATAGCCATCTTCGAGCATGCACGTGATCCGGTTGTCGCGCCTCAAGTTCAGCGCCTTCTGCGAGCGGGCCTTGGTCTCAAACCAGATCTGGCCGTCGAGCACGGCGTACCACATCGCCACCAGATGAGGTGTTCCGGTCGGGCCATTGGTGGCCATGGTCATGGTGCGCTGCTGCTCGAGATAGACCGCTATCTCGGCCGGGCTCATCGTGATTGTCGAGCGTTGATTGCTGGCCATCGCCGATCGAGCGTAGTGAGTATTTCCGTCAATAGGTGAGCCGCAGTGGCCGCATCGAGACGAGTCGCGTCGATCTATTGGTCCCCAGCGACGACAAGTCGACGCGGACTGACCTCTGCGCGAATGGCTGGGATGCACCCGACCGCGGGATAGATTGATCCCGTGAGGCGGGTGTGGTTGGTACGGGCCGGTGACGGAGCCGACGAGATCGATGCCATGCGCCTCGCCGGCAGGGTCGGAGTACGCTTCGAAACCGTCGGGGATGCGCGTGGGTGGACTCCGCAGCAGATCGAACAGGCCGTCACCCCCACGTCCGACGAGTCGGCTGCACAGTTGCGATCACGGCTGCTGAGATTCGCAGTGGACATGCGCGTTGGCGACATGGTCGTTACACCCAACACCGCCCATCACGAATTGTGGCTCTCGATTGTGACCGGGCCCTACGAATTCGCCGAACACCCGGTCGTGCCCGGCTATGGCCATACGCGTACCGCGACCTGGTTGGGTTGGGTCGACCGCTCCACTCCCTGGGTACAACACAAGCTGAAGTACATCGACATGCCAGCGGCAGTCGAGCTGCGCGACCCGGACTGGTGGTTCCTCCAGGTCGCATCCGTCGACCTTCCACCGGAGCGCCCTCTGCGACCCCGTGCCGCCGCTCGCCCCGCGCCCACCGTGCGGCCTGCCCGAGCGCGTCGAGCAGCACCGTCGTCGGTGACTGCCCCCAAACCGCTGCCGCCGAAGGAACCTGAGCGGGCACTGTGCGCCGGCTCGTGCGGGCTGCAATGGCGCGGTGCCGTGCTCGTCGACGGTCTCTGCCCCGATTGCCGAGGCGACTGACTCCGAGGGAGGGGTCAGCGCGTGTGGGAGATGCGCAGCACGATACCCGTCACCGGGTCGAGGTACACGTGAGCTTCTCCCCCGACGACCGGATCAAGATCAGCTCGCGTAGGAAACGAGACCTCCACCGACTTGTCCGAGCGCTTGAGTACCGGCTCCCGCTCGCCGCCGACAGGTTCGCCTGCCTCGGCAAGCGCAGCGATCGCCGCAGCGATCAGTTCATCATCAGAAAGCCCCGGCACCGCCGCGACACGCGTCGACCCCGTGTCGAGCGAATCGACCGACGAGCCACCAGATTGAGTCGTCGCGCTGGACGACCGTCCGGACGATTCGTCGCTGCACGACACAAGGAGCAGCGCCGCAACGAAGGACCCGGTCACTACGGATGAGCGCCAGCGGATCATGAGAGCAACTCGATCACGTCGTGATGACCAGCCACGACCGCCAGGTCGAGAGCTGTTGACCCGTCGGTGGCCTTGAGCGTGGGATCGGCACCGTGACCGAGTAAGAGCCGGACCGTGTCGGCGTGCCCGTTCGTCGCTGCCCACATCAGCGCAGTCGCGCCGGTCCGAGTGGCCTGATCCACCTCGGCGCCTGCATCGAGCAGAAGCCCGGCAGTGCTTGCGTGACCGACCTGCGCGGCCGCTACCAGCGGTGACAAACCTCGGTCATCCTCGACCGCCACCGAAGCGCCCGACCCGAGCAGCAACGTGACCACGGTGTCATGACCATTGAACGCGGCTGCGTGAAGTGCAGTCCAACCGGTGGGGTCCGGAACTGAACTGTCCGCCCCGGCGGTCATCAATAACCTGACCACGTCGGCGTCACCGCGACCTGCGGCAAACACGAGCACCGGAGTGCCGGCGCCGTCACGCGCGCTTGGATCTGCGCCAGCCTCCAGCAATGCGCCGACCATGTCGGAATCGCCCAGCTGGGAAGCGATCATCAGCGGTGTGGCACCATCGGCAACCCGACGTACATCTGGATCCGGCTTATCTCCGACGAGAACGGCGAGCACCCGCGCCGTGTCGCCATCGGTCACGGCGGCCAGCAATTCCACCTCGGACGAAGAGAACGCTGCGCCACCGAGGCCGAGGGCATGCTGTGCTTGCTGGGTGCGCAGTGCACCCGTGATGAACCTGACGTCACCGCTCGCGCCGACGTCGAGGGTGCAATCGAGTAGCAATGCAGGGTCGGTCACCCCGCCAGCCGCACAGGACCGGGTTGCCTCGGCGCGAACGCTGTCGGCGAGATCGGTCAGCGTCGCCGGCCGGGCATCAGCGGCGGCGGTGCTCGGCTCGCTAGAGCCCGCGTCAACCGGTGCCGGACCATGGAACAGCGAGGCCCCATCTGCCACCCGGTTTCCATCGGCAAAGGCGCCCGCCAACCGGTCATCGTGCAGCAGACCACCTTCGGCGGCATCGGTGCCGTCGGCGGCAACAAGGTCGTTTGTCGCGTCGCCATCATCGTTGCCGAGCAATCCGCGCGCCGTGGCGGCGCGAACGTCGGCAAGGCGCATCGCCACCGCGATCGGTCCGTTGAGGACGAGCCGGCTCCCGTCCGGCCAAGTGAGCTGCACGGCGCCGACATCGTCGATCAGCGAAGCAGCACCGTCGGGCGCTGTCCATGTCGACAGCGCCCCGGCATCTCTGGCGACGCCATCGATCCATATCCCATCGACACCCAGTTCCACCGTCGAACCGCCGATCCGCACCGCTACGGATCTGGCTTGAGTGAGGATGCGCGCTCCAGATACCTTCCGTGCCATTATCGGCTCGAGACGGACCTGAACCATGAGGTCGTCACCGGATTCGACGAGCACGAAGTCACCCTCGACCTGGAAGTCGAAGGAGGCGCCGTCGAAGGTGCGCAAGTGCGGATCGCCGTGGATGACCCCGACAGGCGGCACCGGGCACCGCCATTGCGGGATGCGCGGCTCAGGCGGACCATACGCAAAGTCGTGGGTGTTCGCTGGGTCGGACCCCTCGCCATAGCGGATGATCCCGGGGATGCCGTAGCGGCTAGCGAACCGATTGTCGTCGTCGGATGGATGGTCGTTGTCGAATCCGTCATCATGGGAGCCAGTGCCCGCACCTCCGGGGTGGGTGTGGAAGAACGCCACCGCCCGACATCCTTCCGGCGGCTCCGGCCCGCGAAGCACATTGCCGTGCGCTGTCGATCCCGACGGCCAGCGTTGCACCCGCGTCGTGTAGCCCCCAGGGCCACCCTGGCATTGGAGAACGAAGCCGCCTTCTTCTCGCTCGCGCGGCGTGCCTTCGAGCGAATCGCGCCACGCGTCATCCAGCGCGCCACGCACCACCGGGTCGCGCATCACGTCGCCGACCGCGGCCGACGGGCACGTACCTTCCAGGACTGCGGGTGAAGAAGCGAAGGCGAGCCATCCGGTGAGCGCGAGAGTGGCAATGCTCGGTACCGAGACTCGATTGCGTGCGGATGAGATCATCGAGATTTCATCGGCGGCGCTCGGTGCGATCTTGATCGTGCGATGCCTGAACATGCCTATAACACGCCTGGTGCCGAGGTTCCGTTCCGCTCGTCCCGGGTGATCTTCGAGTCACCTCCGCTGCGTCAGCACGTCATCTCACCGCCGAGCACAACCTGCATGTGCTGGCTACGCTCCGACCTATGTCGAAGCGAAATCGTACGAGAACAGGCACCACGCTCGGGTGGCTGGCAGTGGCAGCGCTCGGCGTTTCCGGGACGGCGTGTGGTTCGTCTGGTGGTTCGTCTGGTGGTTCGTCGGAAGACGCTACGACGGTAGTCGACCCCAACACGTATGCGTATGGCACAGCCGCATGCCCGGCCCCAGATGGCTCCTCCGCGAAGCCCGCGTCGTTCGGTGGAGCTCCGAGGAAGTGCATCGAATCCGGCAAGTCCTACTCAGCGGTCGTCACTACGAACTTCGGTGCCTTCACGATCGAGCTCGCCGCCGACTCATCTCCTGGCACGGTGAACAACTTCGTCACCCTCGCCCGGTACCACTACTACGACGGCACCGGCTGCCACCGGGTGATCAAGGAGTTCGTCGTGCAGTGCGGCCGTCCGGACGGTGACGAGAGCGCTCCCGGCTACACAATCCCGGATGAGCTCCCGGCGTTCGGCGACTATGCCGAAGGTGTAGTGGCGATGGCGAACACCGGCCAACCCGATTCCGGCGGCGGGCAGTGGTTCATCATCAGCGGCGCAAGCGGTGCCGCGCTCGCCCCGCAATACTCCATCGTCGGCAAGGTCGTCGCCGGCTACGGCACCACCGTGCAAGCGTTGGAGAATCAGGCCGATCCCAGTTCATCGAGCGGTGTGCCGACCTTGTCGCCGATCTCGATCGAGTCGGTCGTCATCCAGCAAACCTGATCGCCGCACTGCTCGGCATCGACCGCACGCGCGGTCCACGCTCACCAGCGAAATCAACGGTCTTGCCATGTGCAGACGCACGCCTCGTTGCCGTCTGCGTCGGCGAGAACCCACCACGACCGCGCGAACCGGTCCGTGACGAGTGTGCCGCCAGCAGCAAGGGCGGCGGCGACCCGCGTCTCGGCGACATCGTGCGCGACCGAGACATCGAGGTGGAACCGGTCGCGTTGGTTGCGCGGCTCGTCCATCTGTTGGAACCAGATCGGCGGGCCGATGCGCAGGGGATCGACAAGGGCCCCATCGATCTCGCGGTAGCCGAGGACCGCAGCCCAGAACGGACGGATGCGACCGGCATCCATGGTGTCGATGGCGATCTCGACCCCCTGTGGTGCCGACGGCATCACTGTGGCACCCGCCCGTGCAGCAAGCAGTGAGATCTCCCGCGCCAGTTCGACGTCGAGAGTGGTCAAACCCTTCGTAGCATGCGTCGCAAGCACGATCCGGACATGACCCGGATATCGCACATCGATGTCGGGGTGGTGGTCGGCCGCCTCAGCCGCCTCGGCCACGGCCACAACCAATGCTGCAGCGGCGAGAAACGAACCAGCGCGAAAGTGGGCGTGGGCGGCGCCGAGCACGAACCGCCATTCATCGAGTCGATCGAAGGCGGCAAACTCCTCGGCGGTGACCGTGGTGTACTCCATCGGTTCAGTCAACCGTCAGAGCGGGAGATGTGGACGTGCCGTTCAGCTGTTTCGGAAGAACGGGTTGTTCGGCTCACCCGCAGTGCGCAGGCGATCGAGTAGCGGGCCACCCGCGATACCCATCGTGATGGCCGCCAATGTGGCATTGCGGTTGTTGGCGTAGACCAGTTCCTCCTGCGATGCCGCCGGGTTGACCCACACCGCTGTGATGAGCGCCAACGTGTCGAGCCGACCCCACCGGTCGAACAACTTCGACTCCAGCGCATCGATCACCCCGGCAGCCACACCGGCTTGTGCAGCACCCCAGGTGAGCCGACCGTGACGGTCACCATCGATCGTTGCCTTGTTGACGAACAGAGTGAACGGCATGACCGGCAGGTTCGGCGAATGGACCACCACGAACGGCACGTGCCCAACCGACGGCGACGCCAGCGCCGTGACCCACGCCGTACCCACCACACCGTCACGCAAACCGAGCACGGTGTTGATATGTGCCGCATCGGCGCCAGTGCCGGCAAACCCTTCGCCGTAGTGCGGAGTCATGCCGGCGTGCATGCAGTGTTGAGTGTGACCACAGGCCGACTCTACGCTGGTTGCATGCCGATCCATCTACGCGCCGAACCGTCCGACTACGCCCCCGCTGTGCTCGTTCCGGGCGACCCCAAGCGGGCGAAGTACATCGCCGAGACGTTCTTCGATCCCGGTGCACGACTCGTCAACGACGAGCGGGGCGAGCTCGGGTACACCGGCACCTACAAGGGCGAACCACTCAGTGTGCAGAGTGTGGGGATGGGCGGGCCGAGCGTGGCCATTTACTACACCGAACTGGCGACACAGTTGGGGGTGAAGCGGATCATCCGAGTCGGCACCGCTGGAGGTTTGAAAGACGGTCTCCGGATGGGCGACACCGTGGTGGCAGTGAGTGCCACCTCGGACGATCCGATCGTCGGCATTCTCACCAACGGTGATCCACATGCGCCAACAGCCGACTGGCGCCTCGTCGAGTTGGCCGCCCGCATCGCCCGCGAACGCGGCGCCACCGTTCATGTCGGCCCGATCGTCACCAGCGCGGTGTTCTACGACACCCGGCCCGGAATCATGAAGCGCTGGAAAGACCGGGGACACCTCGCTGTCGAGATGGAGGCATCGGTGCTCTACACCCTTGGAGCGATCTACGGTTTCGAAGCGCTCACCCTGGCGACTATCAGCGACATCATCGGCGATACCGGTGAGACCGTGCGGATCAGTGACGCCGAGCTACGCGAAGGTGTCGACCGGATGATGGCCGTCGCCTGCGATGTGGCCATCGCCCAACTCTGACCCGCAGTCGGCACTGCTCACTGCGAGCTTTGGTCGTGAGATG
>JANYDH010000113.1 GCA_025359865.1 Actinomycetes bacterium
CACACTCGATGAGGCGTTGAGCGAGCTGGCCAAGCGCGGCGGTAACGGCCTGCAACTCGGCGAGCCTGGCAAGGGTTTTGTACCGGTGGAATGAGCGGCGCACCGTGGGGATGACGTCTGCGTGTGTTGCCCGCCACCTACGCTGACAACGATGGCAATGTCGTACAGCCGCCCCGACCCTTCCTCGCCTAGCGCGGTGGCAGCAGCGGCATTCACCACATCCCGGCGAGGATACGAACAGGCAGAGGTTCGCGATTTCCTGCGGATGGTTGCCGCAGAAGTGGCACGTCTGCAAGAACGTGAGAAGTTCCTCGAGCAGGAACTGCGAACTGCTCAGCGCGCGACTATGTCGCCGACAGTAGCGATTGACGAGGAACTCGTCACCCGGATGCTGGGCGAGGAAGCGGCTCGTGTGCTCACCACAGCTCGCGAGGGGGCGAACCAGATTCGGGCAAGGGCCGAAGACGGTGCAGCACGAATGCTGCGCGATGCCGCCGAAGAGGCGCAGCGGGTGCGCTCAGAAGCCGAGATTGAAGCATCGCGGCACCGAACCGATGCAGCCAATGATGCCGAAGCCGAAGTGCAAGTGGCCAAGCAGCAAGGTCGCGACATGGCGAACGAGGCCCGCGCCTATCGCGAGCGAGTGCTCGATGATCTCGCCAGGCGGCGCGAGTTGGCTCTTCAACAGATCGAACAGTTGGTTCATGGCCGCCAGCGCCTGGTGCAGGCATTCGAGCGGGCGCGGCTCGTCTCGATCGACGTGATGTCCGAGTTGGCGCCGATCGGTGAGCCCAGCGAATTCGTCGACCTATCACTCACCACCGGTCCCGTTCCGCTGATCGTGGCCTCGGCCCCGCCGCCCCCGATCGCAGTTGTCCCTGAAGCCGAGCCGGAGCCAGAACCCGAGCCAGAACCCGAGCCGGAGCCTGCCCCCGAGCCAGAGCCAGAAGTCTCGGTGCATCCGGACGACCAGTTCGAGATGGTCGCGACCATCGATGTACTCGACATCGATGGCAACGTCGAGCACTACGAGGTCACCAGTCTTGTCGATGCCTACGATGTCGGTGCCGATCTCGAGGTCGAACCAGTGGGTACCCGACTCGACATCGCATCATCGCTCGCTGCCGCGCCTGAGGCGGCCCTGTCGGCTGACAGCGATGGCGCTGGAGAAGCCAACCCACCGCAGCACAAGTCAGCCCCGCGAGCCTCGGTCGATGATCTCTTCGCCCGATTGCGCGCGTCGAGTTCACGCGAGGTGGCCCGCCGCGCAGTAAGCGTCGATTCCGAGCCTGCGGCAGCACCAGAGCCTGCGGTAGCACGAGAGCCTGAGGTGGTACCAGAGCCTGAGGTAGTACCAGAGCCTGAGGTAGCACCAGTAGCTGACGAAGACGATGCCCCATCCTCCGCAGCCGATTCGGTGTTCTTGGCAACACCCTCAGCTCCGCCGTCGGAGGCCAGTGTCGACGACAACCCGTTCGCCCGCCGCGACGAAGCGCTCGCCCCGATCATCGTGGCCGCTTCCCGACGTCTCAAACGTGTCCTCGCTGATGAGCAGAACGAGGTGTTGCAGACGCTTCGCCGTGTCGAACCTGTGCGCAGTGCTGACACCCTCGTTCAGTCGTTAGCGGAACACACCGACAGGTATTCAGAGGCAATCGACGACAACCTGCTTGGGGCTGCGCTCGCAGGCGCTGCCTCGATGGGCGTGAACCCGGCTGACTGTCATCGCGAGTTCGTCGATGCCGGGGTCACCAAGTCGGCGACAGCGATGATGGCTGCCGACCTCGTCGAACCCTTGCGTGCGCGGTTGGCTACGGCGGTGATCGACGCCGATGGTGACAATGGCGAGGTGTCCAATCTGCTGCGCATCGTCTACCGCGAGTGGAAGAACCAGCGCATCGATGAACAACTCGATGACATCGTCCGGACAGCATTCGGACACGGAGCCTTGGCGGCTGTCGCTCCCAAGACGCCGATTTGCTGGATCGTCGACCCGAACGGGCCGCCCTGCTCCGATGCCGAGGACAATGCGCTGGGTGGGGTGACCGGGGCTGGGGACTACTTTCCTACTGACGATCGATGCACCCCCGCCCATAAGGGTTGCCGCTGCATGATCGCCCCCGCCAACCCTTGACGCACGTCGACCGGTAGCCTCCTGCCATGCGGACACCTTCTGACCTCCCGCCCCGCCAGCGCCGAGGCAGATTCAGCGATCGCGGCAGAGTGATTCTCATCACGGTTGCGGTGCTGCTCGTTGTGCTGATCTTCTCGGCACGATTCCTTTCCGGGTTCTTCATCGACTACCTGTGGCATTCCAGCGTCGGTCGTGGTGATGTCTTTTGGGGTGTCCTCACCAGCAAGCTGTTGTTGTTTGCCATGTTCGGTGCGGCGTTCATTGCCATCGCCGTCGTCAACCTCGTCATTGCCGACCGCCTGGCTCCAGCTGCGTTTTCGGCGAACATGCATCCGGTCGTCGAGCGGTTCCACGAGATCTTCGGCAAGCGGTTGCGCCTCGTTCGATACGGGTTCGCAATCGTTGTCGGCCTGCTGTTCGCGCTACCCGCCACCGGTCATTGGCAAGAATGGTTGCTGTTCCGAAATAGCCAGTCGTTCGGGCAGAGCGATGCCCTCTTCGGTAACGACATCGGCTTCTACGTCTTCAGACTGCCGTTTCTCATCTTCGTGCTCGACTGGTTCTACGCGGCCATCATCTTCGTGATCCTGCTCGTGATCGTGACCCACATCCTCAATGGTGGAGTGATCATTCAGCCGCCACGGCCAAAGATTCGTCGGGCCACCAAGGCACATGTCGCTGTCCTGCTCGCATTGCTTGCTCTCGTCAAGGCCGCCGACTACTGGGTGTCGCGCTACGAGCTGACGACCGAGCGTCGGGGGTTCGTCCAGGGGGCTACGTATTCCGTAGTCAATGCGCAGTTGCCTGCGGTGTTGCTGTTGGTGTTGGTGGCGGTTCTGGTGGCCGGGTTGTTCTTGTCCACGCTGAAAACCGACTCGTGGCGGCTTCCGGTAGTCGCCTCGGCGTTGTGGGTGGTGATCGCACTATTGGGCGGTGTTATCTACCCCGCCGCAATCCAAGCACTCGTGGTGAACCCGAACCAGAAAGACCGCGAGGCCGCCTACATCGAACGCAACATCGTGGCCACCCGGCAGGCGCTGGGTATCGGAAACGTCGCCGAGCAAAATATTTCGTTCGGCAACCTGTCGGCCTCATCGCTCGAGGACGATATTGGGCCGCTGCAAGCTTCTCGACTGCTCAACCCCGGAGCGATGGTCGGCCGGTTCCGCACCGATCAGGGCCAGCGCGCCGGCCTCACGATTCGTGACCTCGACATCGATCGGTATCCCGTCGATGGCCACTTGGAACAGGTGCTGATCGCAGCTCGCGAGTTGGATCTCGACACGGTGGCGAACAAGTCCTGGCAGGGTCAGCATCTCATCTCGACACACGGTTGCGGCCTCATCCGCGCATCGGCTAGTCGCGTCGAGTCCAGTGGACGGCCCAGCTATAAAGACCTTTCGCTCACACGCCCCGAGTTGTACTTCAGCGAGGGCCTATCCGGATATGCGGTCGTGGGTACCAGTGTGAAAGAGGATGTCTGTCTTGGACAGCAGAACGTTGCCGCTTACAGCGGAGCAGGTGGAGTGGCGCTCGACTCCGCCTTCCGTCGGGTGATGTTCGCTCTCAACTTTCTCGACTACAACCTGCTCGGTTCGAGCGCAATCGATGATGGGTCGCGGTTGTTGTGGATTCGCAATGTACGCGACCGTGTCGAAAAGGTGGCACCGTTCCTGTCGTTCGATGGCGACCCCTACCCGGTTGAACTCGATGGCAACGTGGTGTGGGTCATCGATGGATACACCACGAGCGATCGGTATCCCTATGCCCAGAACGCGGACCTCAGCCAACTAGGTGCGAACAGCGGCATCAACTTCGGGTTCAACTACATCCGCAACAGTGTGAAGGCTGTTGTCAACGCCTACGACGGATCGATGGCGTTCTATGTGGTCGACGAGAACGACCCCATCATCCGAGCGTGGTCGAGTGCATTCCCAGATCTGTTCGCACCGATGTCCGCGATGCCGGCGGGCCTCGTCGATCATCTCCGCTACCCCGAAGAACTGTTCCGCATCCAAACGGCCGCGTACTCGAAGTACCGCCTGTCACCGGAGGTGTTCTTCGATCGGGCGGGTGCCTGGTCGGTTTCGCAGGGACCGTCGAGCGTGCCCCGGATAGCGGCTGCCATTCCCAATGAGGCATCAGACGGATCGTCCACCCAATCGCAGGATTTCGCCACAGAGAGCAGCTCGGCGCGGTTCGTGCCGTATTACTCCATGTTTCGGGCGCCGGGTGACAAGACTTCCTCGTTCCAGTTGCTTCGTCCGTTCGTACCCTTCAGCACGGACGACACGCGAAAGGAGTTGCAGGCGTTCATGGTCGCGAGTAGCGATCCGGACACGTATGGCCAGCTCCGCGCGTACATCGTGAGTGGTGCCCCCGATGGGCCGGCCACGGTTGCGGCCACGATGGAGAGCGATGTCTCGATTTCGGGAGCGATCACGCTCCTCGATCAAGGGAACTCGAGCGTGATCTATGGCGATCTCCAACTGATCCCCATCGCCGACGGGTTGTTGTATCTGCGACCGTTGTATGTGCAGTCCGACGCTGCATCTCAACCGGCGTACCGGTACATGCTGGCGTCCTATAACGGTCGAGCCGCGTTCGGCAAGACGATCGAAGAAGCGCTGGCAAAGTTGTTCCCAGGGTTCAAGGCCACTATTGGTGACGTGGTCGGAACCGATTCGCTTACACCGTCAACGCCCACCACGCCGACCGATCCGAGCAATCCGACGACGCCGACCAATCCTGACCAGCCGCCCGTTGTCGACACACCAGAGGCGCTATTGCAGCAGGCCGATGTGTTGTTCACCGAGGCCGATCAGGCACTAAAGGACTCCGATCTGACTACCTATGCGCAGAAAGTTGCCCAGGCACGAGATTTGGTTCAGCAAGCCCTCGGTGTCTTGCAGGGAGTGTCCGGCTGAGCGTCGATGTCAACGTCCGCGAAGGTTGCGGACCTGCTCGGCCAGGGTTGCCAAGTCCTCGCGGAATGCAATCTCATAACGCGCCTGTTCGTTCGCTAGCCGGGTCTGTCCGGTACGTAGCGCCTGCAACACTTCGTCGCTGATCTGAGTTGCCACCTCGACATCCGGGGCTGTAGACGCCTGAGACTGGAGTGCCGCAAGCGCGTCGATCTCACTACCCAGCTCACTCAGCTGATTGGCCAGCTCGGTACTCACATTGGCGATCCGGGCTTCGACCGAGAGCGCCTGCTCGCGTGCCTGACGGGCCTCGTTAGAACTGAGGGCGACCCGTTCGGCAAGTTGGGCGAGCTGATCGGTGAGCTGATCAGTGAGTGCATCGTTCGAATGAGCCTGGGCCTGGGCCGCAGCCTGGGCCGCCAGTTGGCCGACTTGGACAGCCAGGTCGTCGATCGAGGCGGCCTTGGTACTGAGATGGTCGAGCCGCGCGGCTAGTTCATCGTCGGGCGTGACCGGTGCGGCAGCAAGCTGGGCGACTTGCTCGAGCCGATCGGTGAGTGCATCGAGACGCGGCGAGAAGTCGATCGGTGGCTCAGGCGCGGTTATTGGCACGGCTTGGCGCACTTCGACGTCGACCATCCGGTGGTGTAGGGCTTCGACTTTGTCGGCGTCGACCTCAGCGGTGCGCAGCCTTATGAGCAGCGTGTCGAGTTGATCAGACAAGTCGGCAGACGTGGCCGATGCATTGGCTGAGAGTACATTGGTGGTGGCGTCGAGCGAGCCGAGCCGGTCCTCGAGGTAGGCCTTGGCCTGTTCAGTTGCGTCGAGCCGAGCGCGCACGTCCTGCAGCTCTGCCCGAAGGGCACGAAAGTCGACAGGATCGACGGTTGGCTTCTTTTTGAACAGTCCCATGGTGCCAAGGTCTTTCTTCACGGTTGCGATCGGTCACGTTGTTCGCTACCGTACATCCCAATCCACGACGCGGGGTGGAGCAGCTCGGTAGCTCGTCGGGCTCATAACCCGAAGGTCGCAGGTTCAAATCCTGCCCCCGCCACTGAGAAAGCCCTGGTCAGCCACTATGGCGGGCCAGGGCTTCGTCGTTCAAGGGCCCGACTTCTAATGGTTCTTCTAATGCTTTTCGCGCACTGCGGCTCGCAAAACGGCGTTTCCCGGGGAGTTTCGCGACTCATGGTCGCCGGCTGCGTGCGAGCGAACTCTCTCCAACCCAATCGAACTGATGTCCACGTTGGACCATCGAACTGCTGCGCGAGCAGGCGAATGCCCGCGATTCGAGTAGCAATGATGACCCGCTCGCTCGACGCCGTTGGCAAGCGGCTACCCTTTGCCACATGCTGGGGCCGTTGATCGCGAAAGCCGAGGATCACCGCGATCTCGTGCACCAGGCTTTGCTCAGCCCTCGCGGTCGCTACTCGGCGATGCGCGCATCGCAGCTGTCTGGCATCCCGATCTCGACGGTCTACGAGTGGCAGCGGCACGACGTCTATCCGCCCGACTACAAGCGCGCAAGCCCGCTGGCCTGGTCGTATCGGGATCTCATCTATCTCAGACTTCTCGCGTGGTTGCGTACGAACCGAGTGCCGCGCGCCGACGCGGCCGCCGAGGTCGTCGCGATCAAGCGTGCATTGATGGCCGGGACCAGAGTTGACATCATTCGCACGGACGGCAAGTCAATCTTGCTCGACGACCAGCTGACCAATCAGATTGGTGGGCAAGACCCGTTCCAGGATCTTGCAATCACACGATTGATGGATACCTTCGATCTTCTCGAGCCGCTGGATGAGCTTGGCCATTTGCCACTCTGGGGACCGAACCTTGTCAACCCAAGCTCTTGCACGTTCATCTCGCCCTTGGTAATGGCCGGCGAGCCGTGCGTCGAGTCAACGCGAATCCCGACAGCCTCGATTCACGCGCTCTACAAGGAGCGCGGTCTGAACGCCGAGCGTATTGTGAGGCTCTACCCAGCACTGACGATCGAGTCTGTTGATGACGCCATCGGTCTTGAGCTGCGGTTGCGCCGAGCCGCCTGACTGAGTCAGTAGACACTTCTTCGCCCATGGCCGCCAAGCGGTTCCGCATCCTCCTTGATCAGAATTTTCCGAAGCCCCCAGGCTTCGACATCTCCGAGATCGATGACACCGTTGAGGTCGTCCACGTCGCCGACCACGACGCCAATCTGACCGAACGCCACACACCAGACTGGTACATCTACCTCCGCGCAGCCCGGGACGGCTTCAACGCTTTGGTTACTCGCGACGCGAGTCAACTCGGCTTACCCGAGGAAATGTTCGTGCTGACGAGGATTCGCCTGACGATCGTTTCGTTCAGGCAGGCCGTTGAGGACCCGATCGTTGAGTGGGGCCAACTTCTCGCATACCTGCCGGCGATCCGCCGCCGCGACGAATCTCGGCACTCGCAGATCGTCCTGCTCCCCCGACCCGAGCTGACCCAGAAGAACGAGAGGGCACCGAGGGAGGCGCTGGCGACAATCGCCCGCGACCTTGGCTGCTCTGTCGCCGAAACTAGACGTAACGCCGAGTCCGCCGTCACACAACATCTGGGCTTGCGCGGCGAGGTGGACGAGTACCACCGTCTGATGAAGCTAAAGAACCAAGGTTCTACGGGCGGACAACGTTAGAAACAGGGCAGTCGGATGCGGCGAGAATGCACCCGAATCGTTTTGGTGCACGGTCAGTCGAAGGGGGTGTAGACGAAGTCGCCGAGTGGACGAATGACCGCCACCAAGTGACCGACCACGGCAACGACATCGTCAACACCCGCCACATCGGTCGACGCCGTCGAGGGCTTCTCCGCACCAACGCGGCCGTCAGAGGAAGATGTCGTAAATGGTGAGGCAAAGTGGCAACAGCGCACGGAACAGATGTCGAATCCCACTGTTAGGGGCTTCTGCCCAAGCGTGTCCTTCGAGGCCAAACCAGAAACCGGCGGCCAACAGCCCAACGCCAGCGAGCGGATGGCCGAAGAACATGACGACACACCCGAGGAGTACGAGCACCACTGCTGTGGCCAGAATTGGTGGCCATCGGCGAGCGTAGGTCTCTTGCTGCTTCGCTTGGTCGGTGAGTAGATCGTTGGCTGCCTCCGTATCGGCCAAGCGCTGCTGCAGCGTGGCTCCGTCGGCTGTACTTTCGGCGAGCCTTGCTTCGATTCCTGCTGCAACTCGTGCCTGGACCTCGAGTGCTCGCGCAGACCGGTCTGCCTCCTGCCTAGACGCCAGCCGATGGGTCTTGTTGGCCTCGTTCATTCGTGCTGCTCGGAGGGCGAGCACATCGGAGGTCGCCTTCTCGGCCTTTGCTGGGTCGAGGACGTCCGGCTGTGTTGCGAGCAGATCGTCGAGGGTCAGCTGCACGTCCTCCAGTTGCGTTACTGAAAGTGAACCGCCAGAAAGGCCGCGCACCAAGCTGAGCGCTGCCTCTCGTGGAAGACGCACGGATCTGCTGAGAAACGTTTCGTACGAGAGATTTCTGCTCACCAGTTCGGCGATTTGCTCCGCAGAGGCCGGGTCGGCAAACGTCGAAATCAGTGACGTCCACTGACCAGCTTCGACGGCGACGGGGTAGTCACCGTGGGGTCCGTTCGCGCTTCGATATGTCGAGTTCAGAAATGTGTCTGGCGTGATGATGAGAGCGCCCGGCCACTGGCCGGGTCGATTGTCGTCCTGGCGGGTCTCGCGGACCCTAGCCAGGTCAACCAATAGGCAGGCATCGTGATTGATCGCCTCCTCGGACCGGTCGCGTCCTCGACGTTCGAGTTCTTGACGCAGAGCCTTTGTGAATTCGATGTGTCGCGCCGCTTCTAAAACCGTGGGGATGGACACGGTGCGCTCAACAACTCCGATGGCTCGGAGGGTCGTCCGAAGTTGGATCGCTTCGGTGCGGAACTCCTGCCAGGTGCGTACGCCGCCTGATCCGTCTACGCGTCCGAGCCACATGCGATGCGTGTCATCTGTGAAGGCCAGGCGTTCGAGAGCCATCGGTGGGGCACCGTTGCTCAGCTCGATCCCGACGCGGCGAATCGACTCATCCGGGACATTGTCGAGAACTCGTTCCAGTTCCTGCCAAGTCTCCTCGTGCACGACAACGGTGATCCCTTCCCTGAGCGCGATCACAAGAGCGTCGAGCAGAGCCTGGCGGTGGGGCAATGCTCCGAGGAGCCGAAACAGAACATTCGTGTCGATGAACGCCTCCTCACCTCTGAGGGATCCGGCGCGTGACCGGTCGTCCATGCTGTCTCGACGGGCAAGAAAGGCGTGCAGCAGGTATCCGGTCGCAATGAAGTGCACCAATTCGCTTCCGAACGGCGTCCCGGGGTCGAGCGCCGCAGCGACCATCGCCTTCATGAAGCTCTGGGCTTGGGGGTCTGTGCAGCGCAGCTCGATAGCTGATTGCAGACGTGGAAGGTCGTACTGCGTTACGGCCACGGAGCCGCCAACTGGCAGCACGCCGGCGGGGGCCCCGAGCACCGTCTCAGATATGCCGTCGAAGACCACACCAAGAAGGATTTGCATCCACAGGTGCACTTGCTCCGTACTTGCCGCTCCAAGCTCCTCAATTGCCGTCTCCATCAGAAAGCTCTCGCAGCGTTGAATGACGTCCCCTGCCCATCCGCGCGATTGATCGAGCTCGAGTGCTCCCTGGGGCAGGAGTGTCCAGCTCTCGGTGCTCAGCAGCGTCGACTCCTTTTCAACGTACCTTCCTTTGGCCGACTCCAATGCTGCGACAAGCGTCGCCCGTGGCAGGACCGCTCCCGGCCAGACGCCTAGCTAGGACGTAGGCCAGCAGCTCGTCCGTGGTTCGGCTCGAGCCTTCTAGGTGTTCGAAGGCTGTCGCGAGGACGATGTCCCATTCGTGCTGCCGACGCTCGGGCGCCAGCTGCATAAGCCGCACCGCTGCCAACTGCTCAAGTGCCGTTCCACGCGCGTCAGGCACCCGTGACTTACTTTCATTGTCGCCGATGTTGATGCTCACGTGAATGGCCGCAAGACGGCCGCGCCCGCGTCGTATGAGCTGCTGTCGTGTGAACTCGGATGCACTGCCAATCGAGCAGATGCGCCGACAGCGGCGCCGGAGTCGATTCGCCGCCGATCTCTCACGAATGACAATTGCCTGCCCCCCCGACTCGGACGTGTAACGACTCTGCCACGATTCCTCCAAATCTTGTTTCCGTGATTCTATGCGGCGGGTGTTGCAGCCTTCGGAAGGTCCGTGGCACCAGCAAGCCCAACCCGATCATGCCGCAGAACTCCGCCCGCGTACTTGCTTGCGACTCGAGAAGCGCACTGGATCTGCCGTGTTCCGAATCCAACCATTGCCCCGACTGCGGGCCCTCCTTCCGAGTTGAGCCTCGAGTGGTCGCTCAGGATCTCGGGGTCAAATCGCGCGTGTGTCGCCGCAACGGATGGGCACCGATCACGTCACACCGAACACCGCAGCGCTGAATGCGGCCGCAGCGTCGGCTTGCATGCCGGGCAACACGTGTTGGTAGACGGTCATGGTGAACGCCGGGCTGGAGTGGCCGAGGCGTTCGCTGACGACCTTCACCGGCACGCCGGCCTTCAGGAGGATGGTCGCGTGGGTGTGTCGTAAGTCGTGGAGACGAATGCGTCTGAACACGCTTGTGCGAACCAGGCGCTCCCACGACTGCGAGAAGGCGTCGGGGTGAATTGGGCCGCCGTCGTCGCGGGTGAACACGAAGCCTTCGTCCTTGCGCTGGCCGGTGGCGA
>JANYDH010000144.1 GCA_025359865.1 Actinomycetes bacterium
GACACGTGGAGGCACGTGTGCCTACGTAGGCACACGTGCCTCCACGTGTCGATCACGCCACACCCCACCCGCAATGTGCGACAGCCTGCCCACACCACCAAACACAATTTTGCGAGAGCCATACAGCACGAGCTTCTGTGAGGCGGTGTCAGACGACGATGAGTTCGACGCCGGGGTCGAGAAGTGTGAGGTCGTCAGGGTCCGAAGTGACGACCCGTTGGGCTGTTCGCCGGGCGCACACCACGACATGAGCATCGACGACATCGGAGGTACCACTGGCGGCCAGCAGCCGGCCGACGTTGACCGCATCGACGCGATCGAGCGGGACCACATCGCTCGACGGTTGGCGGATCAGCCGAGACAGACGTGCTTGCCGTTCGGGTCGACGGATCGCCTGGGCAAGCGCCGACGCCGGGATCGTCACGCGACTGTTCGTCTCGACAGCGCGGGCGAGCAACACGACGACGCCGCGACGGCGCTTGGGCACCCCGAGCGCCGTGTCGGCTCACCCTCTCTCGTCGGGCGACATCGGTCCACCTGTGTCGTCGAGTGCCTGGGCGAGCATTGCTCCCCACCCAGCCACATCGTCGAGTGCGACACCGACCGCATGCTGTACGAAGCCTGACGCGCTCGCGGCTCGGTCGGCGTCGACGAGAGTGCGGATCTGCCGGACCTGTTCTTCGTCCAGGGTGATCGTGACCTTTCTCGATGCCATACCATCTCCATATCATCTCGTCTTTCCGAGGCGGACCAGACTTCGGGTTCATCGCGACTGGCGGCGCGAGTCCGGGTTCCGTGGGGACGTCGCTGGACTTGCCACGGACTATGCGACTTGGCCAACGGCACCCCACGCGATTGTGCTCGGGGCCGAAGCCGCAGGGCACCTCGTGGGTGTGGCCGCAGCGACGCTATTCGGGGAATGCGGGTTGTGCGATGCATTCGACGTATCTGCAGCGGCCATCGCTACCGAGGCGGAGCGAATCGAGCGAGCGTTCTAGTTGGCCTGCCGAGAATCCAATCTGACGAGTCGGCTGTCGCCACATGCGCATGTCTCAACCGTTGCGACGGAGCCCATCCTTCATGGCAGTGATGTCGGACGGTTTGTGGGACGGCGGCGCGTGGCGGGCGGCGCCGACGTCCTTGCTGAAACGCAAGTGGCCGTATGCGTGGCGCAGGACGAACCCAACCTTGAGGACCAACTGACCAGGAAATGTCGCCGACAACTCGACGGCGAGCGTGACGAGCGCGAAGTCGCGCACGGCGAATGCCATTCCACCCGGCATCCCTCGAGCATCTCGACGAGTTCATAGATACCGCCCCAACGACGATCCGGACCTTTGATTTTCACGACACCATCTCAGGATCGAGTACTGCGTTGACGACTGCGCGCCAGGTACTGTCGAAGGGCCCGGACGTCGAGCCGCCGAGCGCGAGCTGTGGCCACGGGAGCCAGCGCTGTATCGGAGGACTGCTCCATGTAACCGGTCAAGGAACGTAGTGTCCCGTGACGCGGCGTGCCGAGCCTGTGTCAAGGGCCAGCATGTCGTGGGCAGTTGTTGCGGGACGGACCACCGCCGCGTCGCAGCCATCGCAACGGTCTGGCAGCGTGGCTGAACCCTGAGAGGATCGCACTACCGTCGTCGGGATGATCCGGCACTGCGTATTCCTGAAGTTCGTAGCGGAGGTCAGCAACAGCGACAAGGACGCGATCTATCAGCGGCTTGCATCCCTGCAGAGCGTGGTGCCGGGCTTCGAGCGGATGGTGTATGGCGTCAACTCGAGCATCGAGCGGCTGTCACAGGGATTCGACGACGGCTTCGTGATCGACTTCGTCGACGCGTCAGCACGAGACGCCTATCTGGCGCATCCGGGTCACCAGCGCGCAGGAGCAGGCTTGGTCGCTCTTCTCGACGGTGGACTCGCGGGACTCGTGGTGTTCGACTTCAACGACGGTCACCTAGAGCTCAAACACCAGGCCGCGAACTGCTGACGTCGCCCCGAGGTTGATCACCAGGGAGACCGTGCGAGCGGCGGAGTTCGTACGGGCGGAAGTTGAAGCCAGCATTGCAGGGTCTCGGTGGTCCAAGTGGCGACGCCGGTGCCGAGGAAGTCGTTGTCGTTCGTCCAGATCCCCGCAATCAGCGCAAGGGCGCTTGCCGCCACCGGCCAGTTCCTGGGATCGCGCAGAGAACGCTCTCGAGCTTCCTTCTCCAACGCGGCGTAGACGCCCTTGTCGAGGGTGACGATGTTCGCCTCGACTGCGGCCACACAGGCCGCGGCCAGTTCGTCGCCGAGTCGGGGTTCGAGACCGCGTCGCCGGACGAACGCAATGATCCGTCGGGGGAGTTCGACTTGCGTCGCGCCCCACATCTGCTGTGGGAGGAACAGCTCGAGCCGCTCGTCGCCGAGGCGGGTCCGGCCCGCAAACCGGAGCAGTTCGCCGACGAGCACGCTCGTGTCGACGACGAGTCGCATCAGCGCACGCGGCATTTGGGCGAGACCTGGCCGTTGAGCTCTGCCAGGCTTGTGAACACGTCGTATTCGAGGGGTTCGATTCCCCCCAGCTCCACCATGGGGCATTTCGGGAATTCCCGGGTTTCGATTTCCTATCTGCGCCTGACCACGCCGTCGGCTACCCGAATAGCCAGTGGTCAGGGTGTGGGGTGTCGGCCAGGGTTGACTTTCGACGTCGGGCTGTTGTTGGTGACTCAGATGTTGGTCACGTGGAAGGCGACTTGCGTCGGGGCGATTTTGGTTGGGTAGTCGGCCGTGGTGCCGGTGGGCGGGCCGAGTCTGTTCCGCCCGAGCCAACCCGTCAGGCGCTTTAAGGCAAAGCGTGATCGAGTGCGACCGGAAGTATGGGCGTCATGGTGTGGCGAGGATCGCGATGCGTCCGCGAATGAACTCGACGAGTTCGCCGTCGCTCATCGCCGCGCCGCGTCGGATTGCCGCGGCGAAGTCTGCCGATCCGAGGTGTTCGCGCAACGCCGCAACCTGCTTGGTGATGTGCTCGGCGTGGGTGGCCACGAAAGGCAGCGCGTAGACGGCGCCGACTGCGGTGAGGGCACCGTGCAGCGTTGCCGCCGTGCGGTCGTCGTCCAGTTGGCACAGGATGCCGAACACGTGCCGCAGCGACAGCCATTGGTTGGCCCAGTCACCGCCGCGAAACCACAGGTCGATCACGTCGACGAATCCGGCCAGGGCGGCGAGTGGTGCGCCTCTGCGGGCTTCCAACCAGAGCCCCTCTGTGAGCGCGAACGCCTGTACCCAGCGGTTGCCGGCGTCTGCAGCGACCGAAGTAGCCTGCGCCAACAACGTCGCTGCTGCGGTCTCGTCGCTCGACTCGAACGCGAGTCCCAACGCATAGGAGGTTTGCGCCAGCGCTGTGGGCGACCCGGAGCGGCGCGCAGCGCCCAGACCTTCGGTTGCCAGTTCGGTGCCGCGCTGTGGATCTCCGGTACTGGTGTACGCGACCGAACGCATGTACAACGCGTGCGCGAGACGTGATTGGGAACTTTGTCGGGCGTCGTCGAGCAATCGGTCAATCCACCGTTGCGCGACCTCCGCCTCACCCTCGTAGAACCATGCGTTGCCGTGAGCACGCTCGGCCAGTCCCGACGAGCTGGTGTTCAGCCGTGCCGAGGCCGCTAACGCGAGATCGGCGTATTTGATGGCGTCGTCGAGATCTCCACGAACGAAACGGCCGTGTGCGGCAAGGCCCAAGACTGTTGGTGAGAGGGCTGCCGATTCGAACCCGGGCATGGCGATGACGCCGTCGGCCCAGGCGATTACCTCTGCACGCATTGAACGGATCGAGTACTCATGAAGTGCCACCAGAAGGCGGCATCCGCCGTCGACATCACTGTGCTCGAGCATCCACGAGAACGCGACACGCAAGTTGTCGAAGTCGCGGTCGAGTCGCGTGGCGGACGTGGCGCCGACTCACATCGGCGCGATCGCCCGCATGTGCTCTCCCGTACTCGCGTAGCGGCTCGAGTACGCGATACCGGCCGATTTCGGCGTCGGTGACCTGCACCATCGACTTGTCGACTAGGCCAGCGAGCACTCGCGCGACCGAAGCGGTGCCGAGGGTACCGTCCCCTGCGTCGTGGTCGGCACAGACCCCCTCGGCGGCGTCCAGACCGAATCCACCGGCGAACACGGCCAGGCGACTGAAGAGCGTCTGCTCCTCGACGGTCAGCAAGTTGAACGACCAACCAACGAGGTCGCTCAGAGTGGAGTGGCGCTCGGTCGCCGCGAGCTGGGCGTGGTCGAGGAGATCGAATCGCTGCTGCAGCCGCAATGTCGCCGAAGCCGGTCGTCGTCGCTATGGCGAGCGGTTGTACTCGCCAGATGTGCTCGACGGCCAGGCCCAGCACTTCACGGCTGGTCGCGAGGACTGTGAGGTCGGCGCACGCCGCTAGTAAGCGGTCGATGAGCCGCGCCACCGATGTACGAAGATGCTCGCAGTTGTCGAGCACCAGTACTGCCCGCCTGCCGCGGAAGAACTCGATGAGCGTGTCCTCCATCGACAGGTTCTGTCGCTGCTGCACATCGACTGCGGTGGCCACCGACACAACAGTCGAGTTGTGGTCGTGCACTGGCGCAAGCTCAACGATGTGCACTTGACCCTTGTGTGCGTCCCACACGTCACCAGCGACACGTAACGCGAGCCGAGTCTTTCCGACACCGCCGGGCCCGACGAGCGTGACCAGCCGATGCTCGCCCAGGCCTGCCACGACGCGGGCCACGTCGGCGGTGCGACCGATTAACGGTGTCATCTCGGCGGGAGGCGGACGGAGCTGGCGGCCCGGCCACGGCGTCGGCGAGCCCAACAGGGTCGGGTCGCTGTCCAGGATCCGAACTTCGAGGGCAAGGATTGCAGCCGGCGGGTCGAGCCCCAGTTCGTTGCGGAGGATCGAACGAAACGCGTTGACACGGCGCAAGGCATCGGCTGATCTCCCAGTGCGGTGCAGCGCCGTGGCGAGCAGCAGCCACGGTCGCTCGCGTAGCGGGTGCTCGGACACCATCGCCTCCAACTCGGCTACGACGACGTGCTCTTCGCCGCGCTCCAACCGCACGTTGAGCCACTCCTCCAGCGAGGTCAGTCTCAGCTCGTCGAAGCGGGTGACCTCCGGCCGTGCCCAATACCGGTCCGCGAACTCGGCGTACGGGGCGCCACTCCACAGACCGAACGCCGTTTGGAAGCCTCGGCACGCAATCTCGCTGTCTGGCTCCTCGCGTGCAGCGGCGCATGTCGCCTCGAAGCGCCAGGCGTCCACCGCACCGTCGTCGACAACCAACGCGTATCCGGTCGGCCGGGCCACGATCGCCGCGTCGGGTTGCAGCAGCCGACGCAGCCGCGAAACATTGCCCTGCAGCACCGCGCCGGGATCAGACGGCCGTTGATGTCCCCACAGTTCCTCGCATAAGCGGTCGACGCTGACGACATCTCCATGCGCGGCTACCAGCATGGCCAACAGCTGCCGTGGCTTAGGGCCACCAAGCGCCTCCCGCACACCACTGCGCAGAACCTCGACGTTGCCGAGCACCCGGATCTGCAGCTCGTTTCCCATGCACCGACGAGTCTTGCAGCCCCACTTGCAGACCGCTTGCAGAATCGGCGCGTTCGAACGGCTGCCGACTGCAGGCCCGCTACATGTGGCTAAGCGCACCATGACGACATCACCAGCCAACCGGACGGACGAACCAGGAGAACCGACATGAGCAAAGCGAACGAAACAACACCCGCCGCCAACCCCAATAAGGCGCTGTGGGAAAAGGGAGACTTCACCCGCATCGCCGACAAATTGAGAGCGAGCGGTGAGTCGTTTGTTCGACGCCTCGGCGTGCAACCCGACCACCACGTGCTCGACCTGGGGTGCGGCGATGGCACCACAGCCATTCCCGCAGCCCAACTGGGAGCGACCGTGCGCGGCATTGACATCGCCCGCCATCTGGTGGACGCTGGCAACGCCCGAGCGGCCGCGCTCGACGTCACCTCGTGCACGTTCGAAGTGGGTGACGCACCAAACCTCGAAGCCGTCGAAGATGCGACGTTCGAACTCCTGATCAGCGTCTTCGGCGCAATGTTCGCGCCCCGTCCCCACGACACCGCCGCAGAGATGGTGCGCGTGGCGAAGCCAGGCGGCCGGATCGTCATGGGCAACTGGATCCCCGGCGATCCGACCCTTGTGGCCCAGATCCTGCGGATCAGCGGCTCGTGCGCCGCCGCCCCTCGAAGGCTTCGTCAGCCCCGTCACCTGGGGGCTAGAGGACCACGTCCACGATCGCTTCACCGCGGCTGGCATCCGCGCCGACCGCATCCGCTGCGAGCGCGACACTTGGGTGTTGGACTTCGCCGGCACCCCGGTGGAGTTCGTTGACGTCTTCCGCAACTACTACGGCCCGACGATGAACGCGTTCGCCGCCGCCGAGGCCAACAGCAAGGCACCCGACCTCCAAGCCGAGCTCGAAGAGCTGTTCACCGCGCAAAACACCAGCACTACGCCAAAGCGCACAGTCATCCCCGCCACCTTCCTCAAGGTGACCATCGACCGATAGTCACTCGAAACGACCGGTCGCAAGATGCAGCACCGCAATGAACACGAGAGATCGGGTCGTCCGGTCAACCGCTACACACCGAATGCTCAGGCTTCGTTCATGTCGCGTTCATGATGGCCCCATACTCTTCCTGCATGCTCGACGCCGATGGTCTGGACGGTGTCGTCGATGAGGTTCGTGCGTTGCGCCAGTGCATGCTGTCTGCGGAGCATGCTCGCGCCGACGACATCGCCGCAACGGACCTTTCGTATCGTCGCTCGGCGGCCAACCTCATTCACTACGTGGAGTTGCGGCGTCACGACATTCGAGATCTCCAGGCTCGGCTCGGGTCGCTCGGCTTGTCGTCGCTGGGACGCGCAGAGCCGTATGTGCTGGCGACACTGGAGGCGGTGCTGACAGCGCTCGCCGGTTTACGTGGCGACCCGGCCCCGGCGACGACGGCGAACGTTGGTCTGGCGGAGGGGCAGGAGCTCTTGTGTCGCAACGCGGATCGGTTGCTGGGAGCTGCCCCGGGGCGGCGTTCGACCCGCATCATGGTGACGTTGCCGAGCGAACCAGCCGACGACGAATTATTGATCTCGAACCTGCGCGTGCGAGGCATGGACATCGCGCGGATCAACTGCTCGCATGATGACACGTCGGTGTGGGAGCGAATGATCGTGCAGGTCCAACGCGACGCCGGCACCGAGAGACGGCCGTGTCGAATCGCAATGGATCTCGGCGGCCCGATGAAGGCCAAACGATGCAACGGCGCCCCCACCAACGCCTGGCCCACCGCTACGCCCCGCAACCCGACCTAGTGACAAGTGGGGTGCGATACGACCCACCGGAAGACGAACGTCAGTCCGAGGACAGCACTCGCTGGACTCGGTGTTCTGAGACCGCTACCGGCGTAGGCCGACCGGGCCCCGCCGTCAGTGCCGATGATGCCGACGATGTCGACGATGTCGACGATGCCGACGATGCCGACGATGCCGACGATGCCGAGGTCCCGCCTGGCTGTCGTCGGTTCCCAGAGCATCAATACAGTAGTCCGGGCCCGCCCGGTATGTATGTATGATGCGTACATGCCGAACAAGACGATCAGCGTCCCGGAGGACGTGGTGCCGATCATTGCCGGACTCGGTGTCCCGTTCTCTACGTGGGTTGCCGATCAGCTCCGGCATCACGCCGCTACCCACTCTGCGTTGGGTTTCGCCCAGCAACTGGTGGCTGACGCCAAGCTTGCGAACGCCGACCCTCCGACATCGGCAGCGTCGTTGGCGGCGCTGAATCGGATGGAGCGTTCCGCACCGTGGTAGCGAGGGGCGGGGTGTATTGGATCGACATCGACAAACGCCGGCCGTGTGTGGTGGTGTCCTCCGACGATGTGCTCAGTGTGGATGTCTGGCAGACCCACGTCGTGCCAATCACTTCGAATGTTGGTCGAGCGGGCATCGCCGGAAACGTGTTGCTTCCCAGCAGGGCAAGCGGGCTGCCGAAGGACTCGGTCGCTGTTCCGCTCGGGCTTGAGTTGATCGACCGGTCACGTCTCGGAAAGCAGGCTGGCAGGCTGCCCGGGGTACTGATTGACGACATCGACGAAGGCCTTCGAGCCGTCCTCGGCATCTAACACGCGGACTGCCCGGTCGCCGATCCGAACAACTCACCGAGATCTGAGATCGTGTACTTGCCGGTTCGATGCGTCCTCTTCAGCTTCCGTTGCTGCTTCGGAGTCAGCTTCGGCTGAGAGTGACGGCGCGAGGAGGCCGGTCCGCCCGCAGGGGACCGCGGCAGGTGCGAGTGGCTGGTAGCTCACGCCAGTGGGAGGGCCTGGCGGATAGTCCGACGAGATCCGGGTCGTACGTGGGCATCGGGTGGCGTCAGTCAGATGTAGGCAGCTGAATCGAGCTGGTCAATGAGCTTGAGCACTTCGTCGGTTCTCTGCTCGACGATGAGATCCGCCGGTCGGGCACCTCCAAGTAGGCGATGCGGGCTGAATAGCCACAGCTTCGCTTCTTGTGCCGAGTAGTAGTCAGCGAGCTAGGAGACGAGCCATTCCAAGGTGAGCAGCCGGTCGAGCAGACGAGGCTGAGGCGCGGCCGCCATTCGGAAGCAGCGGGGGTGATGGCAGCGGCGGCGAATTTGATCTCGGTGTCGCAGATCGGGCGGATCCTCGCGGTCATGGCGTCGACGAATTTGATCATCTCGGCCACGGGTTCGTCGCCGCACGCGATCGACACGTGGAGGCACGTGTGCCTACGTAACGACACGTGCCTCCACGTGTCACTATTGGTGGCCACGAGAAACTGGTTGGCCCGCTGGCGGCCAACGGGTTTGTCTGTGAGCTGAACGCTCAGCGTGGCGATGGCGGACTTCGGCGCCCCGTTGAATCGCCCGCATATCCGGCGGTAGGTGGCACCTCTCTCCCGACGACCTGTCAGTGCGACCTTTCATCCTGACAGCGACCAGGATTTTCACATTGACGCAACACCCTCTGGCACAGCAAGAGTCTTCATATGACGACATATCGACGTTCGGCTCCTATGTATGCATACACGCACACGACGGTAGGATGTGACAATGTCTGCAAATAGAGACGAGTTCGTGGTGGTGGGACCGAGCGGGTTCGGCAAGGCGATCCGTGAGTTCCGCCACCAGCGTGGCCTCACCCAGCAACAGCTCGCCGAGCTCGCCGACATGCACCGCTCGTACCTCGCCCGGCTCGAATCGGGCTCGGCGACCGAAGCACTCCAGCAGCTCAACCGGGCGCTCGCTGCGCTCGGCTTGGAAGTTGTCGTGCGGATCAAGGACCGCTGATGACGACGCTCCATGTGTGGATGACCAGCGAACACATCGCCACGATCACCGAATCACGCGGCAAGATGCGCCTCGCCCATGTCCCGGGCGCTGCCCCGTTGGGTGTCCCGCTGATCTCGGTGGCCATGCCCATGGCTAGCGAGACCTACCACGACAAGGTTGTCCGACCGTTCTTCCACGGCCTGCTCCCGGAAGGCCCGGCACGCCAGACGATCGCATACGACTTCAACCTCGACGAACGCGACGACGTCGGCCTCCTAGCGGTGCTGGGCCGGGACTGCGCCGGGGCGTTGATGGTGCTCCCCGCCGGCCAGCTCCCACCGGACGGGGACGACAACCCGCCGGAAGCGTTGGACGACACCCTGATCGAACAGCGGATCCGCAACCTGCCGGTGTACCCGCTCGGCGTGACAGGCAAGGTCCGGGCTTCGCTACCCGGGGTGCAACCCAAGCTGCTGTTGTGGAGCGTCGAGGGCCGATGGTTCACCCCGGATGCGACACACCCCTCGACACACATCATCAAGCCAGGCATCGCCGGACTCCCCGGATCGGTGATCAACGAAGCGTTCTGCTTGAACCTTGCCGCTCGGGCCGGGCTCTCGGCCGCGACGACATCGGTGACGCAGTTCGGTGGGATCGAGGTGCTCGTCTCGGAACGCTACGACCGGCACGTCGACGACTCCGGCGCGACGATCCGGCTGCAGCAAGAAGATGCCTGCCAGGCGCTGTCGGTGCTCACGTACCTCCCCAAGCACAAGTACCAGGCGTACGGCGGACCGAACCTCGCCGGCGTCGCGGCCGTGCTGACGAACTGGGGCGGGTCGCTCGAAGACTTGCTGCGCTACATCACGTTCAGCGTCATGGTCGGCAACGCCGACCTGCACGGCAAGAACATCTCGTTTCTCCACGACGCCGGCCGGACGATCTCGCTCGCCCCGATGTACGACGTGATGAGCACCACCCACTACAACGGCGCCGACGGCGGCCGCCACGTCAACACCGAACTCGGATTGTTCATCGCCGGCCAGGTCGACATCCTCCACGTCACGACCGAGGACCTCGTCGCCGAGGCCGGGCGGTGGGGAATGCGAACCACGCGTGCGACACGCACGATCAGCGAACTCTCCGACGCCGTCCTGGCCGCGATCGACTGGACTGTCGACCTGTTCGACGGTGCCATCCCGGCAGCTCTCGTCGAACGTATCGTGGCGCGCACCACGTCATTCGCCAGAACGTGACCGGAACGGCACCGCATCCGGCGCGGCCGGCCGCTACTACAACGTCCGCTGAGCCAACGCCGACCGCCAAGCCCGATACAACGCACGACGATCAGGACCATCGCGATGCCGCACCGCCGCACCGCCGCACGATGAACGACGAAAGGGCGAGGCCGAAGGTGAGCAGAGCCGGCGATATGGGGCAGTCGGGCGACTGAGTCGGGGTCGCGTTTGAGCGGATTTGCGATCCGTTCGGTCCGTTGGAGTTCAGTATCCGCTGTGATCGCCACGGGCTGTCTGAGCACCCGCTCGCCGAGGCGATCGTGACCGGGGGACGCGACCGTGGCCTCGAACTCAGCGAGCCGACCAGGTTCGACTCGGTGACCGGGATGGGGATCAGCGCGACCGTCGACGGTCGCGAGGTGCTCATCGGCAATGCACACCTCCTGGCCGACGCCGGGATCGACACCGTCCCGCCCGACGCGGCGGTGACCTCGCTGGCGGCTCAGGGCAAGACCCCGATGTTCGTAGCAGTCGACCACCGACCCGCCGGCGCCATCGCCGTCGCCGACACGATCAAGACCGGATCGGCATCAACGGTCGCCGCGCTCCAACAACTCGGTCTCGAGGTGGTGATGATGACCGGCGACAACCGCCGCACCGCGATTGCGATCGCCGGTCAGGTCGGCATCCGGCGCGTCCTGGCCGAGGTGCTCCCCGAGCACAAGGCCGCCGAGGTGCGCCGCCTGCAAGACGAGCATCGCGTCGTCGGGATGGTCGGTGACGGGATCAACGACGCCCCTGCCCTCGCACGGGCCGACATCGGTCTTGCTATCGGCACGGGAACCGATATCGCCATCGAGGCCGCCGAGATCACGCTCATCTCCGGCGCTCTCGAAGGGATCCCCATCGCCGCTGGCGTCCTTTACCCGTTCTTCGGTGTCCGGCTCAGCGCGATGATAGTGGCCGCGGCGATGGCCGCCAGTTCGCTGTCGGTCGTGATGAACGCCAACCGCCTCCGTGGATGGCACCGAACCGATCTACCGACCGCCGCGCCACAAGCCGTCGAGCCGATCGTCGAGGTGGCAGTAGCCCGCTGGTTGACGGCGCGGGTCAATGGTGTCGGACGCCGTCATCGACCTGGTGGGATGCTTGCGAGGATTTTCGTCAGTGTTCAGTGGTAGCAGTCAAGCAACGTCAGTGGCCGCCGTGATCAGAGCCACCGAGCAAACCGGCCACCACCCACAGGACGGCGAACAGCGAACCGCCGAGCATGAGCACGCCGGCGACGCTGCGCCTTGTCAGCGCACGCCGGTCCTCACGAACGCAGAACGCCACGTAGGCGATCACGACACCCGTGCTCGCGAGGATGGCACCGGCACGGGGCCCGTCGATGAAGTGCTGAGCCGACCCCGACAGCATTCCGGTGCCCAACGACACGATCGTGGAAACGCCGAGGAATCGAAGCAGTTGCCGATCGATGCGGAAGCGGGACTCGATGATGAACTTCATGCAGTAGATCAGCATGCCGAGCCCGATGAGCGCGCCGTACTTGAGGCTGCTCCCGCCGAGAGTGGAGGCATGAACAACACTCCCCGAGATCAGACCGATCCCGATGTACTGAGCGAGATGCGCTACGAAGGACCGGACCAGGTAGATGTCTCCCCGGTCCGCCCGAGCAGGAAACGCTGACTCGACTGTCGGCGTAGCCGCTTCGTGGATGACTGTCATCTTTGGAACCTTTCGTCGGACCTCGAGGATTTAGTACCATGTCACCGCCGATCACGACGTGGTCGCGCGATGGCTCACGCAACGCCGTGTTGCAACCCCCTTCAGGCCACAACCGGGAACCCTCCCGGTGCTCGCCGCCGTCTATCGCGCCACGAGTTTCCTCGTCGCGGGGTCGACCGATACCCGCGACGCCGTGCCTCCCGACATTCCTGTCCAGTCCACCGCCACCGAGTTCTTCTCGAGACCGATCCCGCACTCGAAGCAGCCCTGAACGTAGCGGCGACCGGGTAGCTGAACAGCCACCGGAAGCCACGATTCAATCTGGCTGGGTACACACACCCAGCGAAGCTGACTGCCCAGATTTGCCGTGATGCGCTACCTCGCACGAGCCCGCGGAGAAGTCATACCGACAGCCACGGAACCAGCGATCTGTCCGCTGGATCACCGTCCTATAGGTGCCGGAGTGCCACGATTCGTGGACCCAGCCTGGGACCGCGGAGTGTGGTGGCTGGCGGGCGGGGCAGCGAGTCAGCGGGTGTCTTCAGGCCGGCGTTCGGGGGCAGTCAGCCGTTGGGTGCCGCAAATCGGCGGTTGCGCCGCCTGCCGACACGTCGAGTTCCTCGGTCAGTAGGCGCGCGTCGACCAGTCCGTCGCGGATGACCGGCCGGTAGGAGTTGAGCGCCGCACCATGGCGCACGGCGGGGGGACGAACGATGCAGTGTGTGGTCCGTAGCTGCTGGTGCCGATCCACACCGGCTCCTGCCGCCATCGTCCGACGATCTTCGGTGCTGATTCGGACATCAGTGCCGAGTGCATGGCGATGACTGCGCTCTCATCGAGTCGGTCTGCTAGTTCGACTGCGGCGAGCATCGCTCGGCTGTTGGCGACGATGAGCGAGGCGTTGGCTCGGTCGGTGTCTCCGAGTTCGGCCATGGCGATCGCCTTGGCCGACGCGGTCAGGTGCTCGATCTGTGACGACGCCGCTGATTCGGAGCGGAGCAGCACCGATGCCAGTGGGGCGATCTCGCCGTTGATCTCGCTGTCGAAGCGTGCCACCTCGGTTGCGGCGTCTTCCACCAGGGCTTGCACCGCAGCCGGCACGGCGACCGTCCGTCCGGCGATCTTCGGCACGACGGCGGCCCGGTAGGTTCCGGCGTAGTCCATGCGGCGTGAGCGAGGGATCCGGTCGCGATCGCCCTCCCACACCTCCTCCGTGTAGCCAGCTGCCACTCGGCGTCAGGTGTCCAAGCGCCGGGTTCGTCGTCCGAGACTGATCCGGAGCACGTCATGAACCGGCCGCCGCCAGTCGTGCCTCGGGCTCACGCGGCACTTCAGCCACGGCCTGACTCTATCGCAAGCTTGACAAGAAGTTGCGATACGGCCGAGGGTGTCACAAGTTTTGTCCAAACGTGCGATGGCGCGTTCCGTTGTTCACACATCGTTGTACTTGGCGGTCCGGCTGAGGTGAGTTCAGAGGTACCGTCGTTTCTCACCGCGCACGCCCGGTCCGACGAAGTGTGTCAAGCGCACTGACAGGAGCGGTGGAAATCCGGTGATTGGCTCGTCTGAAGACCGGCGACCAATCCTCCGCCATGGAACGACCTGCCCCCCACAGCCGATACGACCATTCCTCCACGCACCGACGTTGATGTGAGAGGATGGTGGCGTGTCATCCATTCCCTACATTCCGCGACGAGCCGAACAGATGGTGCACGAGGCTGTAGCGGACACCCGGGTAGTCACAATCAACGGTGCCCGGCAGGTCGGAAAGAGCACCCTTGCGAAGGCAGTGCTCCGGTCGTATCCGGGGTCGACCGCGCGGAGTCTTGACGTCGCAACGCAACGACAGGCGGCACTGAGTGACCCGACTCGGTTTGTACGCCACGACGGTCTGCTCGCTGTTAGCGGCTTGATTATCTGACGACGCGGTACATCTCGTTGCTCGAGGAAGTCTTCCTGATCAAACGCGTGGACGGTTGGGCGTCGTCTGCCACAGGCCGCGCGCTGCGGTTGCGCAAGGTCGTCTTCGTCGACACTGGGTTGGCCGCGAACCTGTGCGGTCTGACGGAGGCCCGGCTGCGGCGAACCGATTCGCTGGTCGGTCCACTCATCGAGAACTTCGTCATCGGAGAACTGGCTCGACAACTCACATGGGCACAGACACGTGCCCAACTCTTCCACTACCGAACGAAAGAACACGTCGAAGTCGACGCGGTGCTCGAAGCCGCCGACGGCCGCCTTGTCGGTGTCGAGGTCAAGGCTGCTGAGACAGTTCATCGCAGCGACTTCGCTGGTCTTCGCCATCTGCAGTCACGGTTGGGCGACCGCTTTCACTTCGGGCTCGTCCTGTATGCCGGAACGACGGTCGCCTCGTTCGGTGAGCGCCTCGTCGCTGCCCCGATCGACCTGCTCTGGCAATAGCGGAAGGGCGAATGCATCGGACAACGTGGAAGGCTCCGCCGGGGAGGACTCCGACGGGGAGCACAACGCGAGGAACCGTGCGAGGGCAGACCTCACGATGACGGGTTGCTGACGATCTCTACCTGGGCGCCATCGAGGCCACGGGCGAGCGTGGCCAATCCGCGGTCGAGCGTGGCGACCGAACCGCCGTGACGGCGAGCGAGCGCCAGCAGGTGGGCGTCGGTGACCTGGCGATGACCTATCAGGCGGTCGCGCGGGATCAGCGACGATGTGGAGGGTTCGACGTCGTCGACCCAGAACTGATGCGAACCAACCGAGCGTAGGTCGACCAGCAGCGCTGCCGATTCAGTCGGCCGCACTGGATATCCGACGACATTGGCGTTAGCCGAGATCCGCATGAAGCCGCTCTCGGTGATCGGGCAGGTCGCCCAGCCCTGATCCGACCTGGACTCGAACCAGGCGATCGCCACGTCGTGCAAAGATTGCTCCGGCCAGGCGATGGCGACGAGCACGTTGACGTCGAGCAGGGTGATCACAGGCCAGCGGTCATTCCCCGTCGAGTGCCTCTCGCACGCTGTACATGGTGATCGGCGCGGCACCATGGCGAGGGGCGAACGTCGGAACCCGGCTGTCACGGCGTCGCTCAGCCCGACCCGACTGAAGCCCCTTGCGTGACAGCTCCGAGATCACGTCGCCGATCGAACGTCGCTGTTATTCGGCGAGTTCGCGCGCCGCTGCGAGAACGTCGTCGTCCACCGTGAGTGTGGTTCGCATAGTGCGATGCTGTCTCATCAGATGTCTCAACATCAGGTGAAGGGACCGGTCCGGTAACGTCGCAATACAGCGGTACTACCAGGTCACGATCACGCAACCCCGAGCCGGTCGACCCGCCCAGCGAAGAGGTGGGCGTACGCCTCCCGGTAGGCGGCTCACCCGTTGTTGAACGGTTGGTAGCCGGGATCTGACTGCAACCCGACTGCCAGCGTGGGCGTACCCGACGCCGTCCTAGGCCGCCCGATGACCGTGCAGTTGCTGGCGGCGGTGTACGGGCGGGGCAGGTGAGCCAGGTTGGCGGCGACCGCGGCGGGGAGGAGTTCTTCGGCCCACCCGACCGGCTCGTACTGCTGCGAACCGTTCGCGATGATGGTGGTGTGCGCGGCGATCGCGATCGCAGCGGCCGGGTCGGCCTGATCGGTCGCCCAACGGTCGTGGAACGTCATGCCGAGGTAGTCGTTGCGGACGCGGGCGACGGCGGTTTCTCCGGACGTCTCGACGGACACGATGTCGACTCGTGACTGCGAGCCTTACTCGCTGGGTGAGGGGTGCTGGCTGGCGACGATGGCGGCGAAGTCGCTGACCGGTCGTCTTCGGCGTCAGATCAGAATTGACGCTGATCGGGTTCGGAACTCGTGTAGTACGGTACTCGTGCCCACGGTCTCGCTGCTCCTGTGTTCCAGCGGTCTGATCTGGCGAGGAGGCCCACTGAGGCGGGCAAGGCCCTCGACGCAGCTGGCGAGGTGACGATTAGCCGCGGGTCGCAGACTCTGCGAATCTCCCAACCCGAGCACGATCTAGCGACAGTCATAAGCGACATGTGCGGGCTGCTCGGAGCAGTTGTCGCCACCGAGCCCCCGGAACGTGTCTGCGTGATCCTCAACGCAGCGTGGCCGTGGACTCGCATGCTGCCGACCGACGATCAGATCGAGCTCGCCGCCGAGGTGGGACCACTCGCTGAAACCTGCGATGACCAATGGCGAAAGCCACACGCACGTTCCGACGTCCGACGAAGAAATTGGAGTACGCGCTGCAGCACGCCGAACGGTCGTGTGAGGTCGGCTGGACAGATCTATGAGCGGCACAACGCAACAGCTGCGCGGACCTGCTCGATCGCCTCACCGCCGATCCCACGAATGTGCTCATGGGGTTGATCTTGAACCTGGCGATCGCTGGGCGAACTGATCGCCGGTCTTGGTGAGCCAGTTCAGGATCACCCAGACGGCGTGCATCGCCGAGCCTGCAACGAGTAGCGCCGCAGCCCAGGTCGCCGCAGTCGAGTTGAACCCGACGACCCCTACGGCAAACGCCAAACCGAAATGCAGTGAGGACTTCATCCGCAGCGTGCCAAGAACTGTGCCGAGCCCTTGCGTTTGGGTGTCCGTGACCGTCGGAGCCACATTGCCGTCTGACTCGGGTCGTTTGACCGCATCGAGTATCAGGCTCGTGAAGCCGGGTGGACCGACGCCGTTGCGGAAGGCCTCATTACGGTGATCGCGCAGGCTTGACCGGTAGATCGGGTCGTCATCGTCGGCGACCGACCCGCCGAAGAATCGCTTGAAGCTACCGGCATATATACGCGTATGGGCAGCCTCAGCGGTCGAGTCAGCTGCCGACCTCGGCGGTGGTCGGGTCAATGATGGTGCGGACCGGTTTCGCGCTGTCGCAGGGGAACCCGCCGTTTGCGGCGTGCTCGGCGATGGCGGCAGCGTCGTCGGCGATGTATACGCAATAGAGTTTGTCGTCAGTCACGTAGCTCTGTATCCACTGTGCTCGACCCGCCATTGCGTCGAGGGTCTCGACTGATTTCTGTGAGATGGCCTGCAACTCCTCTGCGCTGAGTGAGCCTGCGCCAGCAAGGGTGCGTTCGATCACATATTTCGGCATGGTCTGTTCTCCTGTTCGTGACCCGGTGTTCCGCCTACGCGGCTCGGGAAGGGGATGTTGTTGTGACAAGATCAGTGTGGATGAAAAGCAAATGGCTGGCAATGATCGCGGCACCGCCGATCCTGATCGAGCCACCGGGACGCGCGTCGTGACAGATCTGGAAACCACGTTGGTGTTCCAGCCGCCGTCACTCCATGCGGCGCTGGAACAGGTAAGCCTCGACGGTGCGATCTTTTTCAGGGCCGAGTTCACCGAGAGTTGGTCGTACCAGTCGCCGACAAACGATCTCGCCGGGTTGTTGCGGCCTGGCGCGAAACGGTTAATCTTGTTCCACATCGTTGCTGAGGGCACGTGTTGGATCTTGCCCGAGGGTGGCGATCGGGTGTGGGCCAGCAAAGGTGACGTCATCGTGGCACCCTATGGCGACCAGCATTCGGTCGGGGGTCTTGATCCAGCCGTGTGTGTGCCGATCGTTGACCTGATCGCTCCGCCGCCGTGGGACAGTATGCCGATTCTGCGCTATGGCGAAGGCGGCGCACGCACCGATGTGATCTGCGGTTATCTCCACTCGGAGGATCCGCTGTTCAGCCCGAGCCTGCGCGCGTTTCCTCCCGTGTTCGTCGTCAGGCCGCCAGTGGGTCCGGCAGCCGACTTCGTTCGCGCCGCGATCAGTTGGGCGCTGGCCAACACGTCGGCGTACGTGCCGGGCGAGTCGGTGTCCACGCGGCTCTCCGAACTCGTGCTGATCGAGGTCTTGCGCGTACACCTCGCAACGGCACCGGCCGTGGAGCATGGATGGATCGCTGCGCTTCGCGATCCGGTTTTGGCACCCGCGATGGCGATGATGCACGCGGCACCGGACCGGAAGTGGACCGTTGCTGATCTGGCAGCGAGCGCAACCGTGTCGCGATCGGTGCTCGATGAGCGGTTCCGCCGCATTCTCGGGCGTTCGCCCATCAGGTATCTGACCGAGTGGCGTATGCACATCGCCGAGGATCTCTTGGCAACGACGGACCTCGGTGTCGGGGCGATCGCCCGCCGCGTCGGCTACGACTCCGAGGAGGCGTTCAGCAGAGCGTTCAAGCGCAGCCAGGGCACCTCACCAGGTGCCTGGCGTTCCACGAGACACGCCTCGAGAAGCTGAGCGATGACGCTGTCAACGACGACTCAGACAGTGGCGTAGCTCCACGTTCTCGGTGCGCAGTTGGAGACGACGGATTCCCAGCAGATTCGTCACATCCGACTCGCCACAGCGGACGACGTGGCCCGCTCGCTGAAGTTGACGCACGACGAGCAGGAGTTCCTGCAGGCAAGCCACGATCTCGCCGACCGTGAGCGCCGGCGGGCCGACGAACACGCTGCGATACACAAACCGGTCCGCCGTGCGTCGCCGTCTCGTCCGCCGACGGCCGGTATCTCGCGGCTGGCTCCTGCGCACGGTCCCGCCTCGCGCTGTGATCGCTCGGCGGCGGGGGCGCAGCCTTCCACCATCTGACCGATTCACTCCTGTCGGTGGGTGGACCGATCTTCAACCGGGACGGTAGCTACGCAGTCCTGTCGGCGATCGGCGGACCGCTCGACCCATCCGGGCCGACCGAGCTCGACCTCGTGACCGGCGACCTGACCCACGTCGATCTCCCCTCGGGGTACCTCCCGTCGATGGCGTTCACACCGGACTACCACCTCGCAGTCGTCACGCAGGCTGCCCACGTGGCCTACTCGGTCGACGAGGTCGTGCGACCCTCGGAACCCTTCGCGATCGGTGCGCCCCTTCCGTCCCGCCTCCGCTAACAACTGGCGGCGACCGACCAACTCGGCGACCTGGTTGTGGTTCGCTATCGCGGCGACGCTCACCGGCTGTGGGTGAGCCCGGACGTCCACCGGAGTGACGAACTCGCGATCGACTACGAGCCCGGCACCATCGGAAGCTTCGTCATCAGCCCCGACGGCAAACGCCTTCTCGTCGGGGGAACCGAGGGCGTACGGGTCTATGGCCTCAACGACGGCCGGCTGATCGACCAGCCGTTCGTCGCCTACCAACTGGCCGCGGACAAGCAGCGACACGTCGTGGCCGCGAGCGGCCTGGACGGCACGATCGTGCTTCGGGACGCGACCATGCTGGCGCTGCTCGGATCCGTCATTGCTGCGCCACCCGGGTCAGACGTTGCCCTCGCGCCCGACGGGTCGCTGCTCACGGTGGTCGACGCGAGCCGCCACCTGCGGCTGTACGACCTCGCCAGCCAAATGCCCATCGGTCCGCGCATCGACCTGGGCGACGGCTCCAACAGCGAGATCCTGCCGCACGGCGACTCGATGCTGTTGCAGCGAGATGGTGCCATCGTCGAGCTGAGTCTCGACCCGGACACGTTGTTCGACCGCGCCTGCCTGGCTGCGGGGCGGAACCTCACCGCCGAGGAGTGGGCGATGTACATCGGCGGAAAACTTCGCGCGACCTGTCCGCAATGGCCCGGACCCGCCACAGCCGTTGCAGTACCTACGGCGGTGGCCACAGTCGCCCCAGCCGCTCTGTCGACGATCCCGGTCACCGTGGCCTCACAGTCGACGATCCGAGTCACCGCGGCCTCTCCCTCGACTGTTTCACTCACCACGGGAGCCGCGTCGACGACCACGGAACTCGAGTTGACGACGACGGCCGAACCGATCGTCAGCGAGCGAATCGTGGCCCGAGGTGAGCTTCCGCCTTCACCGGCCCCGGTCTTCGGTGCCAGCGCCGGACCGGGCGACCCGCTGCCGTTCACGGCGACCTATCAGCTCGTCGGGGACCTGACGGGGACAGTCAGCGTCGTGGGCTCGTTGCTCATCGACACCGACGCGGGGATCTTCACCCAGTTCGAGACCATCGGGACGTTCAGCGGTTCATTGGAGGGCGTCGGCCGCGGCACGCTCATCCTCACGACGACGGTCCCCGAAACGCCCATCAACGGCGCTGAAACGGTGGAGTCCGGAACCGTCGGCGACGGAACTGGAGCATTCACCGGCTTCGAGGGCGCCATCGAGAATCGCTTCCACTTCGACGACGGCGGCCAACCCGTCGGCACCTACACTGTCACTCTGCAACGGATGGGCAGATAGTGCTCAGCCCCGACGAAACAGGTCGGACCGGTGGTGACACTTCCGTGCTGGCCGCTCAGGTACTGGGCGTGTGGCTGATGTCGGGCATCTTGATCCGATGGCCCTGGTCGGCGTCCTCGAAGGCGTTCGTGCTCGTCAGAGTGTGCGTGGCGAGCTCGACTGAGCTGAAGTCGATCCTTGATGTGTAGTCCTGGGCGAAGCGGAGTACGTCGAGGAGTACGCCGGGAAGGCGGACGCGCGAGAGCTGGCGAAGAGCCGTCAGGTAGTCGGACCGCAGCACGGTGGGAATGATGATTCGTGATTCGTAGCCTGCTGTCAGGTAGGTGTTCATCGTGATGCGTGCAAGGCGTCCGTTGCCGTCGATGAACGGGTGGGTTTCGGCGACGATGAACATCGAGTAGACCGCGCGTTGCCAGGGGGTAGCGAGTTCGGCGAACCCGTTGAATCCCTCCTGGAGCGTGCCGTCGACGAGTTCGGGCGCGACGAAGACCGTGGCACCTGCTTGGTTGCCGGTCTGTTTGAAGGTGCCCGGGTGCATCTCGGGGCGTCCTTCCATCACGACGGCGTGTCGTCGCTTGATCAGCTCGACGAACTCTGTCGCGTTGTCGGCGATCGTACTCATCTCGTCGTTGTCGGCGACGATCTTGAAGGTGCCGAGCAGATCGTGGCCATCCGCAGGCCTGGCCTCGGGTGGGGTCATCGTGTCGATGATGGTGTGCGCCTCGTCGAGGGTGAACTCCGTTCCTTCGATGAAGTTCGAGAAGTACGCCTCGAAGAACGCGGCCGTGGTGGTTGCGGGCTGCGCGGGCCGCACTTGGGGGGCCGCGTTGTGGAGGGCATCGATGAGGATGCGGAACAGGTTGACGCGGTCGGGGTCGTACGGTGCTCCGGCGAGGCGAGCGGTCAGTGCCTTTGATGTTGGAGTGATGGTTCGGCCGCCGAGGATGGCACCGATGAGTTCCGAGGCTTGGGCGACGTGTTGGGGTGCGACGTCGAGTTGCCGAGCGAGTCGTTCGAACGCAGTGCGACACGCGGCGAGCTTGTCCTCGCCGTATCGCTGGCAGAGGCGGTCGAGCCAGGTTTGGAGTTCGTCGTCGGTGAGTGTCCACGGCGCAGTGTTCGCCGATCGACGCGACGGTTGCGTGTTCTCGACGATTGCTCGGGTGATCGAAGCTTGGAAGAGTCCGTCGGGATACTCGATGTCGCCGTCGACCGGTCCGGCGCCCGGGTTGATTACCACGTGGAGGCCGGGATATCGCACAGTTCGGCGTCGCTGTGCTGGTGCGACGAGGTAGAGGACTCCGTCGACCGGACCACCGGTGAGTGCAGATCGTCCCGTGATGACGGCACCGGCGAACTGACGCCCGGCGATGATGCGCCAGTGTCGGCGAACGACGTCGCCGAGGTCGCCGTCGAGTTCTGTGGTGTAGATGCCCCGTTCGACCCGACGCAGTGTGTGCGCGGCGACTCGCCGGCTGGCCGTTGACGGATTGATTTCATCGGCAAAGATGATCGGCTTATCCACGCCCTTCCTCCTCCATACGGAAGAAACTAGCGCGTTAGGAGCAATTTGGCGGAAGAAAATGCCGCTGTAGGATGAGCGACACGCCACCTGATGAATCGACTTTGCGGGTCACGCTCTGACCAACCGTTGCCTGCCTCGATCGGGTTCGCAGCTGCGAGACGGAACCGTTCCCACGGCACCACATCACCAATTCCTTGATGGCGACGCCCGTAGTTGTAGTGATGCACCCAGACGTCGAGCTGGGCCTGCGCGTCAGCGACCGATTCGAACACCTTGCCGTTGAGGAACTCGCGACTCCCGGCCGGCCGTGGCTGTATCGAACCGGTCGAGCCAGTCCTCGACTCGGCCGGCGAACGCGACGTCGAGGTCTGTCGTCGAGCGCGCCTGGATGCCGAGACGTAGCTGCATTGCGGTGCCCTTTTTGACGATGTGGCGCACTTCGAGATCTGCGTGATGAACCTCGTAGCGGTCACCGCTGGCACGACTGATCCGATACAAGGTCGGGATCGTCAGGTGAACCCGAGTGGGGTTGATGTCGCACAGATCGTGGACGAGCAGGCCCGAGTCGTGAGAAATCACATCGCGACCCGCCGCCCAGTACCGGGCGAGGATGAACTCGTCGTATCGATCGAGCGGCAAGGACCGGACCCGGTAGATGCCATGCCCGGCCGATTCCAGAGTTCCTCGGGAGACCATCTTTCGCAGCTCGAGCGCCGGGACCCCCAGCGGACGCTGCAGCTGTCGCGCTGTCGCGCCGTCGCGCCGTCGCGCTGTCGCAAGTGACCGTTGTTGACCTGTGTGACACGCCCTTTTGACGCCCCGTCCGCCCTTTCGACGCGAGCTGCTCTCCACCACCCGGCCGAACGCTTTGCGCTATCCGTGGGCCGACGTTCAGTTCGTGCGCATTTGCGTGGGTGCCATGGCGGGCGGACGAGCCGCAGCGCACGACTGATATACCTTCTGTCGAATCGTGCAGTACCCAACGGTCACATGCCGGGTCAACGCAAGCCCATGAGATCGCGCTCGACGGTGGTCCGTCGTCATGTGCGCAGGTTGGGCATCATCGTCGCAGGTGGGACCGCGGAACCCAGGAAACGCTCGATGAGACCGACGACCTCCTCTGGGTACTCCATCGGTAGCCCGTGTGATGCCCCAGGCACGATCGCGAGCTGGGCCTCGGGCAACCCGGCGAAGAACGCAGCGGTGTGGCTCAACGGGACGAGGTCGTCGTCGCCGGCCATCAGCAGCACGGCGACCGACACCCTCGCGAGGTCCCCGGGGGTCAACTCGGGCTCGACGCCGAAGAGGTGGAAGCCCTTGGCGGCGACGACGGCAAAATGGTCGGGACCGTCGGGCGAGCGCGCTGCGTACGCCGCCGCCATCCGAGCGACGACCGGGTTCTCCGTCGGGACAACGTCGCCAGCCCCGGCTGCTGTCTCGGACGTGCCATCACCGCCGACGGCTTCGGCCACGTCCGTCGCGTCTTCCGACGCGGCCGCACCGGTGAGATCCGGGACGACGTCCCAGTGGTAGTTCGCGCCGATCGCCACGAGCCGTCCGACAAGCTCCGGTCGGCGAAGCGCGAGGAGCAGACCGACGATGCCACCGTCGCTCCAGCCGACAATGTGAACCGGGCCCCCGATGTGCTCGATGACCGCGATCGCCTCGTCGACCATCGACTCGTAGTGGAACGCCTCCGGCGTGTCAGCAGTCCGGCCGTGCCCACGACGGTCGAACGCCGCCACCCGCCGGTGCTCACCGAGCGGCCCACCGATGCTGTCCAGCAGCGCATCGCTGTTCGAGAGCCCGCCGTGCAACAACAGCACTGTCTCGTCACCGGCTCCCTGCACCGTGTACCAGGTGGGGTGGCCGAGGACATCGAGGGTGGGCATGAACCGATGATACCTAGCCCGCCATGACCGCTCGGCCAAAGCGGTCACAGCACGACGACGTGGTGCCGCGTCGACCCGGCACGCGTCCGATGAGCCCACTCGCCGACACAGAATGCACAACACAGAGCGACGCCGACCACCTCCCACAATCAAGCACCAGATCGAAGCCTCTTGGCCGCTGGCCTCGAAGGAACGACGGCAGCATCGTGATTTGGAGCTTCGTTGCGCCCATTGCGTTGGTCATGCGAGCACTCCTTGCTCAGCGAGAAGCGCACGAACCTTGGGAACGTGAGGCCGATGCAACTTCCAGTTCTGCTTGTCTCGCTGCACGCGTCCGAGTACGACGCTGGGATGAACTTGGTAGTGCTCGGCGGTGGCAACGATCGCTGGCAGCGTTGTCGAGCCGATCTCGAATCCACCAGGGAAGAGCCACGCCGAGGCCTGGTCGTTCGCGGCGACCTCGTTCGGGTCACTCTGAGTCTCCATGAGATCGTCGTCGACAATGGCGGGAACGTCCGGCGAGATGTGGCCAAGGACGAGATGAGCGCACTCGTGAAGGAGGGTGAACAGAAGTCCGTCGAAGCGGTCACCGCGAGTCGTCAAGCCGATCACCGGTCGACCGTCACCGAGGAAGGTGACTGCACCGTCGAGCTTGCCCACACGGAGTCCTTCAGCAACAACCAGGATCACCCCGCACTCGGCAAGGCGGGGCTGGAGCTCGGTCAGCTTGCTCGGCCCTGCGCGCAACGCACGCGGCAGTTCGAGTGACAGCGATGCCAACTTCGTTCGATCAAATGTCGGGACGGTTCGAGCGGCAGCGACAGTTCGTACATGGGCGAGCCACGCGGTCTGCTCGAGCGTGATGGGCTCCGTCGTGTTCGCACGTCGAGCCGCAAGCGCGAAGCGAGGCCGTTCATCGAGCGAGTCGACATCGAGGAATCGCCGTACTGCCTCCTCGACGATGTCGAGATCGTCGGTGTCCGGCAGCCAGCCCCGCGCGCGTATCTCGGCGAGAGGCACCAGGCTTCGCAGGCGGGCGCGTCGGGCGACGGGCGTCATCACGTCAGGGGTGCTTGTGCGCGTGCGCTGCTCGAAGAGCCGGTAGTTGGTCTGAAGGTTGAGCCAGAGGGCCGGGCTCGTGCCGAGCGCTTCGCTCAACGCGAGCGAGGTCTCGGTGGTGATCTCCTTCTTGCCGTTGAGGATCTCAGAGACTGCCTGGACCGGGCGACCGATGATCTCGGCGAACTCGGTGACGGTCCAGCCGCGCTCGTGAAGCTCGTCGCGAAGGTACTCGCCAGGAGCGAATACCTCGGCGGGTGTGTAGGTCATGGTCATCGGTTCGAACCTCCTTCCTCAGTGGTAGTCAACGATTTCGATGATGATCAGAAGGCGGCCCTGAGCGTCGGATTCGATGCGCAGGATGAGCCGCCACTGCTGGTTGAGTCGTATCGAATGCTGTCCAGCTCGGCCGCCGGACAGCTTCTCGAAGTGGAGTGCCTTGTAGTTCCGAAGGTCGACCTCCGAGTCCGCTCCAGCGAGGAAGCCGACCTTCTTCCGGAACGCCTTGACGAGGTCCGGGCCGAGTTGAGGCAGCACGAAGTCCGGCTCTTCGTAGAGGCGTCGAAGGTTGTCATCCTCGAACTCGAATCTCATACTTCACACCTTCACCCTACAGGTGAAACCATTAGATGGCACCCCGATGTCGGATCTTCGAGCGGATTGGCGACACGTAGAACGAACCGCCGCCGCCGCCATCGCCACCGGTGCATTCGACCAACGCGTTCCAGGCGAGAGCAACAAGACCGAGTTTGGACGGCTGACAACAACATTCAACAACACGGTCGATCGAATACAGGACGCTTTCGCCGAGCGGGACCGCAAGGAGGACTCACTGAAACAGTCCGAAGAACGCATGCGACGCTTCGTTGGCGACGCATCGCATGAACTTCGCACACCACTAGCCGCAGTCGCCGCGTACACCGAACTGTTCAGCCTCGGAGCGGACCAACGACCACAGGACCTCGAACGCATCATGCACGGCATCCGCCACGAAGCGTCGCGGATGGGCGACCTGATGGAGGACCTTCTCACCCTGGCTCGCATCAACGACGGTCTGCCCCTCACGCCACGGCCGATCGAGTTGGTCTCAATCGCAGCAGAGTCGGTGAACGCAGCGAACGTGATCGACCCCTCCCGCAAGGTGCACCTCACGGCCTCCCAACCCGTCGACCTCATCGCCGACGGCGCCCGCCTACGACAAGTACTCGACAACCCCCTCGCCAACGTACGCGCCCACACCCCGACACACACACGAACCGACGTGACAGTACACGCCCACGACCTCAACGCGACGATCACCGTCACCGACAACGGCCCGGGCATGACACCCGACCACGCAGCGCGGATTTTTGAGCGCTTCTACCGCATCGACCCGTCGCGATCGCGTCGAAGCGGCGGAGCCAGCCTCGGACTCAACATTGTCGAGGCTATCGTCCAAGCCCACCATGGAACGATCAGCGTCACCAGCGCATCCGCCAGCGGAACCTCGTTCACAATCACAGTTCCGATCACACCGGCTACCACCGGGCCAATCGACCCGTAGCAGTACAGGCGCGACTGTGTACGTTGAATGGCGGACGATGCTGTGGTCTGCGGCGATGGTCAGTGGGATGACATCTCCGGCCTCTGGTTCGGGGACATCGGGGCCGCACCACTTCGATAGGCATCTCGGCGGATCGGGCTCGCGTCTACCACGACCTCAGACAGCCGTAGACCTGCGTCGTAGACGACGGCGGTCACCACTTACTGCCGGCAGTTGCGCGACTGCCGCACAGCGTTGGCCGCGAGCGCCGACTGAACCAAAGGTGGCCAGTCGTACTCGTGCGTCAGCCGACCGGTTCTGGGGGTGTCTGACCCTGTCCGGTGGAGAGGTGGTTGGCCGATCGTCCGAGCAGTGCGCGGGCCCACACCCACAGAATGATCACCCATAGGGCGACTGTTGTGACACCGGAGGGGATGACGAAGCCGAACTCGCCGACGGACTTGGCGTCGTCGAGCGACATCCAGCCGACCAGCCCCCCCAGGCCAACAGTCAGCCAATGTTGTACAGGGTCATCGACACCACACCGATCCAGGTCGACAACACCTTGCTGCGCCGGCTCATGGCGGCGTTGGCGATCAGCTGGAACGCCAGGGCACTGGCAAGCACCACGCTGAAGCCATGGCCGTGGAAGAACTTCAGCCGGCCCCATGCCTCCTCGGCGATCGCAGTGGCCCGGGTCGCCCGACGAAGTCTTCGGTCGAGTCCAGGGTGACGCTGTCGCGATGGCCTTCGGGGAGAAACGCACGATCGCTGATGTTGCCCGATCGATAGCGGTGATCGGGGGCACGTCGGTCGAGGGACGACTTCATATTGTCTCGACCGTCACCTCGTGGGCGTGGGCGGCGAGGGCACTGATGTCTGCCTTGTCGCCGGTGAGGACGGTCCCGCCGGGTTCAGCGAGGGCGACGACAACGGCATCGACAGCGGATCCGTGTCGCGCGCGTCGGCGTAGTTCGGCCGCTCGGCGGGCTGTTCTCTCGGTCACAACTGCGTCGATGACGCAGGTCTTGAGGAACCTGTTCGTGGGGGCGTCTCGGCCGCTGTGACCCTGCAGCGATTCGACGAGTACAACGGTCGGGGCGATCGGCGGCCACAAACCGTTGTCGCGAAGGCCTCGGATGAGCGCGAGCGCCCGAGTTGAACGTTCAGCCAGGCGGCTGGCGCCTCCGCTGTCAATGATCAGCACGGTTCAACTGGTTTGGTGGAGTTGGCGATCGCGGATGCGTCGCACAATCGCGTCGGCGCGGGATCGTTGACGTGCGGTCGGTTCGCCAACTTCTGCGGCGAGTTCGGTGAGGTAGTCGTCGGTCGCTTCGAGGACGTCACGACGTTCGAGTTCTGCGCGTACCGCGACCTGGAGCAATTCTGAGGCTGGCAGATCGCGACGCTTCAGCTGGTCGTAGAGGTCATCTGGGAGATACACCTGCAACCGTGGCATACGCCCGACTATACGCCTAAGTGGGAGGCTCGGCAAGAGCCCGTTGACCCTCAAATCAGGCTCCGGTGGCGATCTCCGCCATTGAGATCCGGTAGAAGCCGACCCACCTCGGAGCCCTCAAAGAGAGGCTGGCCTGCGGCGTTGGTCTTTGTGGGCTGGGGGTTTTCCACCCGGCGATTTCGTAAGATACCCCCCCGGTCAGGGCATATGTGTTGGTGGGGCATTTCGGGAATTGTCTTTGCCCTGGTGAGAGGCGTTGATCGCTGCCGTTGGTGCCGATTGTTCACATGGCTGAGCCGGTTTGTTCATACGCTGATGGAGGTCGCGGGTTTATGTCGTGGTGGTTGTGGTGGTGACGTTGTGAACGTTCGGGGCTGTTTGGCCGACACCGGGGTTGGGGTTGGGGTTGGGGTTGGGTGGTCAGGTTGGGCAGGCCGTGAGGGTTTCGATCGCTGGTGTGAGTGCGTTGGTGCCGCCGAGGAGGACGATGCGGGTGGGGTGGAGTCGTTGGATTTCGGTCAACACGACGCCCGGAACACAGTCGGGTCGGCTCAGCAGGATCGGTGAACCGGTCAGGCGGGCACCTGGGCCGGCTGTGAGCGCGTCGGGGAACGTGGTCGCGTTCGCTAAATATACGGCAGGCATACCAGGGTTGAATTGGCCGGACACCGCGATCGCGGTCTGGTACCGGTCCGTGCCTGCGAGGCGCGTCACCCCGCCTGCAGTGAACCCGGCAAGGGCCTGGGCGACGGTGTCGGCCACTGCGGCTGGTCCGCCGAGGACCACGATCCGCCCCGGTGTCAACCGGGTCAGTTCTGTCGCGGTGACGGCCGGGAGTGTGTCGGGTCGGGTGAGCAGGATCGGTCCGCCGAGTGTTGCTGCGACGAGTGCATCAGCGAACGTGTTCCCCGATGAGATGTACGCGACTGCAACACCGGGCGGGTACACGGCTGCCGACAATCGGGCTGCGGTGTCGTAGCGGTCGGTTCCGGCGATGCGGGTGACGGTGCCAGCGGTGTAGGTGTGGGCGGCGGTTTCTACTTCTGCGGAGATCGCGTCGAGGCCGCCGAGGAGCACGATCCGTCCTGGTTTGAGTCGGGTGAGTTCGGTGGCGGTGACGGTCGGGATGGTGTCGGGTTGGGTGAGCAGGATCGGACCGGATCCGAGCGCGGCGACCGGGCCGGCAGCGAGCGCGTCAGGGAAGTTGGTCCCGGTCGCGAGGTAGACCACGGGCACGCCCGGTGTTGGGAATGATGCTGCAGAGACTCGGGCTGCAGTGTCGTAGCGGTCGCTGCCACCGATCCTCGACACCGCCGGCAGCGGAATCTGGGCTGGTGGGGATGGGGGCTTGACGAACACCAGCCGGTCCTTGGCGAGACGCACCGGCAGTAACAGGTTGCCCATCTCATGGCCCGCAGCACCATTGTCACCCCGGTTGTTGATGTCACCCTGCCCGAGCTGCCCGACATTGTTGTACCCCCAGCATTTGACGGTCGCGTTGTCGAGCAACGCACACGTATGGAAGTCGCCGGCGGTGACAGCGGTTGCGGTACGCCCAACACCCAAATCCACCGCAGGCAGACTGGTACCCATCTCACTGCCAGTGTCACCCCGGTTGTTGGTGTCACCCTGCCCGAGCTCTCCGTGGCCGTTGTCCCCCCAGCATTTGACGGTCGCGTTGTCGAGCAACGCACACGTATGGAAGCCGCCGGCGGTGACAGCGGTTGCGGTACGCCCGACAC